>NZ_JBHSQV010000159.1:0-35624 GCF_042658665.1 Marinicrinis lubricantis | reverse complement strand
TTATACTTCATATTGAGCGTCCTCCTTCAATTAGGGCAGTGAATGTCGAACCATTCCGAGACCCAGCATACAGGAGGCGCTTTTTCTTTTCAAAGAGCAAATTACTTCATTACAGGAATGGCTCCTTAAAAAAAGATTCATTTTTTTGTTCATATAAAGATTAGAAGAGCAAATCTATTCTCAAAAACCAATTGACAAATTTTATGATGAAATCATATAGTTTTAATATGATATTGAAAATCATTATCAATTAAGTTCCGATTGGAGTCAGAAAAGGAGACTGTACATGAATAAAGTAATCACTGTGTTAGCGCTATTCTCAATTATTTTGCTGAGTGCTTGCGGCAATTCTTCCAACAACCATAATGCAAACCATAATGCGCCTAACAACAGCAGCGGTACATCCACACAGACCGTGGGCGAAGTAAGCGAAACCATTACCTATCCATCCGAGAACGGTCCTATCCAAGTGCCAAGCGAGCCAAAACGAATCGTCGCTTTGACAAACGCGCCGAACATACTTTCTTTGGACAGCACGCTCGTCGGAGTGGATCAATGGACGTATAATAATCCCCTATTCACTGAAAAGCTGGAGGGTGTCGAAATCGTATCGGAGGAAGATTTGGAGAAAATCATTGAGCTGGAGCCCGATCTGATTATTGCTGGAACCCACATGAAAAATCTCGACAAACTAGATCAGATTGCGCCGACGGTCGTATACACCTGGGGCAAGTTAGACTACCTGAATCAACAGCTAGAGATCGGTAAACTGCTGAATAAAGAAGAGGAAGCACAAGCATGGATTGACGACTTTACACAGCGGGCCGAAGCGATCGGCGCAGAAATTAAAGCGAACAATGGCGAGAATGTAACCGTATCGGTTTTGAGACGGATTCCAAAAGCTTCTATGTCTTCGGAGATAATTGGGCAAGGGGAACAGAAATTTTATATCAAGCCATGGGTCTGCAGATGCCAGAAAAAGTGAAGCAGGACGCCCTCGATGCAGGGTACTATACATTGTCGCAAGAGATATTGTCCGAATATGCGGGCGATTACATCGTCCTCAGCAGAAGTACGGCTAGCGACAACGCCTTTATGGAAACGAGCGTGTGGAACAATATCCCTGCGGTGAAGAATGGCCACGTCATTGAGATCGATACAGAGGCATCCTCCTACAGCGATCCGACAACGCTCGAATACTTGCTGGACATCTTCGAAAAAGGATTTTTAGATAAAGAATGACCATGTTCGTCATCTGTACTGTTCCGGCCTTCATGTAACCTTTGAATATATCCTTGAATATCCCCCCATGATGTTGCATAGATCGCATTTCTATATGCCTGCATATTGTCTTACATATGCCACAAAATAAATTCAGGCTCGCGACAATGGCTTTAACATTATGGGGGGATTCATTTGATTACGGCACCCTTTTCAACTCAAGCCGTTGACAGGAAGAACATTGCACAAAGCACACCAAACTAAGACCATCCGGCTGGCCCTCGCCTTGATAACGAAACTCCAACAATGAAGCGGGCTCTCACAGCTTCTATTTTACGTGCCGCAAAAGGTTCGGTACGGAACGTTGGATGGTGCGGGCGGTGTGCAATACTCAGCTTGGTCGGGAGTATGCGCATAAGGTCTCGAAAGCACGTCAAGAAGACGTCCCATTACCTTGAAGTCCTCATGTTCTACCGCAGCTTCCAGCGCTTCTTCTACCTTATGATTGCGAGGAATGACTGCCGGATTGCTGCGACGCATCTGCAGATGTGACTCTTCTTTGGATTCCTTCTGCTTGTCTAATCTCGCCTTCCACTGCTCCTTCCACTGAGAAAATTCATCGCTGCCAAATAGATCGGAACCCTCCGTCTTATCGAAAGTCAGTGCCAGGAAAGTATTGGTGTAATCCGCTCGGTACTTCTGCATCAATTTCAGCAAGCTTTGAATGAGCATTTCGTCTTCTTGTTCCTCATGCAGTATACCTAGCTTTGCTCTCATTCCGGCAAGCCAATGATGCTGATACAGCTCGGGGAAGTCGGAAATGGCATCTTGAGCCAGCTTGACCGCCTCTTCTTGATCATGATGAAGCAGCGGCAGCATTGCTTCGGCGAATCTGGCGAGATTCCAACCGGCAATGGGTGGCTGATTGCCATAGGCATACCGGCCATGTCTGTCAATAGAGCTGAACACCGTCGCTGGGTCGTAGGTATCCATGAAGGCGCAAGGGCCGTAATCAATGGTTTCGCCACTGATGGCCATGTTGTCCGTGTTCATCACTCCATGAATAAAGCCAACGAGCTGCCATTTGGCGACCAGCGAAGCCTGACGCTTGATCACTTCCTTGAGCAGTGAAAGATAACGATTCCCATCATCATTCACGTCCGGAAAATGTCTTTGCAAGGTGTAATCAGCAAGAGCGCTTAGCTCTTCGGTCGTCTCCCATGCTGAAACATATTGAAAGGTGCCGACGCGCAAATGGCTTGAAGCTACACGGGTCAGAATAGCGCCCGGCAGATCGGTTTCACGAATAACGGGCTCTCCGGTAGCTACCACCGCCAGGCTGCGGGTCGTAGGAATCCCAAGCGCATGCATGGCCTCGCTGATGATATATTCGCGCAGCATCGGTCCAAGTGCGGCCCGGCCATCACCCCCTCGGGAATATGGGGTTCTGCCTGAACCTTTCAGCTGAATATCAAATCGCTCACCCGAAGGCGTGATCTGTTCACCGAGCAGTACGGCTCTCCCGTCTCCTAACATCGTAAAATGTCCGAATTGATGCCCCGCATAAGCTTCTGCAAGGGGCAAGGCGTCTTCCGGAATGTGATTACCTGCGAGCACCTCAACGCCTTCATGGCTTTGCAAAGCTTGGGCGTTCAGTCCTAAGGATGCTGCCAACGAATCATTCAGAATGATCATTTTCGGTGATCTAACAGGAGTCGGAGTTTGCTTGGTAAATAAAGATGCCGGCAAACGTGCATAACTGTTATCAAAATTCCATCCTGTATGGATCATTGCTTTTGTCCTCGTCATTGTGTCTCCTTTTTAATGGCTCTTTGTTTTTCTATTACAATTCCCATTATTATTTTCTCCATACCGCACCTTGCCTTTTTCGATATATACTTCGGTAATGCATCCATATAGGATGAAGCCACTCCTCGCCTTAGTCGGAGTGGCTTGCCTATTTTTACGATGTCTTCGCGCTATCCATATGCCCACCTATTATTGGTTCTAAAAAAGCCACCTGTCGCTTGCCGACTTTGAAACGATCCAGACGTTTATACCTTATATTCGAGATCTTCTGCTTCTTATCGGCGACGATACAAATAATAGATGTGGGCTTTAGCATTTCATAAAGATGCTCGAGCAGCTTTTCAATTGGATGATCGGAATCGTCTTCGCTCTTCCACTGCACCATGTCCCCATATGGAACATCTGTGATGACTAAATCAACAGACTTTGGTTTTAAACGGTGTTTAGAATCTGTTGCATCCGCTTGAAAATAGTTGTACATCAACGTTGAATTTCTTTGGACGATTTGTTTTTTTAGCAGCAAGGCACTTTCTAAGGCCTGCTTATGTGAATCTTTTCCGTATTCCAATATCATCTTATGGATCTGATCTATTCGTGCTTCCATACCATCAGCGTTAATCAAAAATAAATTCTTTGCTGCTAATTCGAGGACCTTATCGTCAATATCCGACCCAACTAACTGGCTCAAATCACCGCCATGAAGCAGACCCAGTGTCGTTAACAAAAATGCCCCGCCGCAGCAAGGATCATAAACAGTATATTGTCCTCCGGCACCCTTGGCTTTAAGATAAGACTTCGCGCGTTGAAATAATTCGCTGGCTAACCGTACAGGAAACGAGGTTGTGCCTTGTGCATTGTACAAGACCCTTCCGCTTGCAAAATCCTCGTAGTTTTTTGGAACTTTTTCAAATATGTACTCCATACCGGTTCATTCCCATTTATTTAGTCCATCTCCATAAGATACATGATGGTCAGCGGTTGGCCCATGTGATGGTTCCTATGAATTAAGTATCATGTAAGCAACACCAGTATACCATAAGTTGAAATGTACACATCAAAATTCACGGGGTTCAAATCGTGCATTATGATTTAAAGACAGACCACTCCGCCGCTTTGATGAACAACGGAGTGGTCTGTCTCTACATTAAAAACCGCGCATTCGCTCCCATGACCTTCGGTGTATACATTTGCGACGGCATGGGTAGGTTATCGCCCAACTGCTTGATTTAATTCGTCAGCTCTACGCAATCATAGACCCAACCTGCGCTTAACCAAGGTCCTAAATCACTGGAACCGCTGATAGGTGTAATGGTTATTGTATTGCTGCCTTCTACGAAATATGACGAAGGGATGCTCCAAGAGAACGTCGCATTATTGCCTCGGTACGTACCAATGGTGAAGCTGCGAGATCTTGGCTGTGATGAAGCGGCAGGATTGCTTAAGGTATGACCATTGATCGTCACGCTCGGGCGACCATTGTTATAAGCGGCGGTGATGCCGATGTTCAATACATGGGACGACGACGCTTGTGCAGCATTCAGATTAAAGGTGACGGTCGTTGGAGAATTTTGCCCACGGAACTGCACAGCTGGAAACTTATTGGTTGCGCTGCCGACGGCATATGTCACCGGTCCCCAGCTCGGATTGCGGCTGTCCGATGGATGTCGGATCGGGATCGTCTGTCCGTTCATTAATTCCCATGGCGTGCCGTCCCAGTTTCCGATCCGCCAAATGGTTGGTGTGGTGCTGGGGTCGCCTGTAATCGTACGGGTGTTAAGCGTCGTCGTTGCCCCCGCGTTAACATTCACGGTTTCGGTATATACGGCCAGTTCCCCTTTATATACCGTCATGACATAAGTACCTGGAATTAGGCCGTGTTTTACAGCCGAGCCGGAAGAAGTCGCCGTCGTCCAATATTGGGCATTGCTGTTCGCAAAGCCGATCGTATACGTATAGCCGGGATCCATCCCGTTGAGGCCGTTAAGTACGACATTCCCGCGGCTCGATACCCAGCCCTGTAAATTCAGACCGGACATCCAGCTGAAATCCGGCACACTCGGTGTCCCTCCCATCGTGAAAACAAGCGCATAAGGTCCATGTAATCCAAGGCGCCAATCTTCTGTCTGGTTATGGCCGGAATTCATATAATTATAGATTTCCGTATCTCCGCCGCTCTGGAACTGGATATCACGGAAGAATGGGCCTCCCGAGCTTTTCTCCCGATTCCCGTAGGCCATAAATACACCGACGCCGTTGCCCGTCGCGCCCCGAATCGTTAAATCCTTGGCTTGGTCATTGCCATAGTATTTGGATGTAGTGTACCCATTGGAATGGCCATACACATCCGAGCTCTCGATCGCTCCCGTTGAACCGCGATTATCGGAATGTACCGGAACATTGGTTAAGACATTGCCATTTCCACGGAAGATGTATCGCAATTCACCTACAGACGGCTGAGCGGTGATATATGTTGCCATATAGATGATATTCTCCCCTCCGCGGGATGAATAGTAATGCGTGAGCGTATCCGTTGAGACGGTAATGAGCACGGTCGATCCTGAGGGGGATTTGCCCCACGTGACCGTAGCAGCAGACCCCAGACCTGAACCGATATGGGATTTCTTGCCCGAGCTGCTTAATTCCGTGCCGTTCATCTTGGCCGAAGTCAAATCGCCATTGTCTTTGTTAATGGTATATTCCAGTCCCGCTCCCGTATTGACCACAATCGTAGATCCATTATCTGTGACGTAGACGGTTGCCGCATACCCGCTTGCTGCCGGGAATAAGCTCACCGCTGCAACAATCGCGACGACGAAAAACAGTTTCACAGCCCGACTCGAACAACGTTTGATCATCATCGATAAATCCCTCCATTCTATATTTGTATCGTTTCTCTCCCTTGAAGCAAGCCTTCGTCCTGGTGTCGGTTGCACCCATTGGATAAAGCGCTTACATTTTATGGTGGGTGAACGAAACGCTTGCTGTTTTTTAAAGAACCACCTTCCTTATGCACCATCCTCAACCTATTGCAATTTCATACTTCAACTTCGAGCCACCACCTCCTCAAAAAGAAAAAACTCCTTGCATCTCGTAACACAAGGAGTTATCTCTATATAATCATAAAAAGACATAAAATAGCAACTGCTCTATTTCAAATGCATGACAATTTGGCTTTTGCTTTGTTTAAAGTGAAACTATTCATTAAAGGCTGCTCGCTTATCGTTTCCAGATGCGATACAGAATAACGGCTGCCTCGGCACGGGTGAGAAGATCGTGCGGCGCTAGTGTGCCGTCCTTACCATGAACGATGCCCGACTTGACCAACGCGGTTGCACTGTCCCTCGCATAGGGTGTAATGCTCTCTGTATCAGCATAGTCTTCCAAGGATCCATCAGCATCTACTGGCTTTCCAACCGCTGTCAGCGCGCGTTCCGCAAGCACCATCATATCTTGACGTGAAATAGAGTCTTCCGGTCTAAATACATTGTTTCCGGTACCGGATACGATGCCTAGCTCCTTCGC
The DNA here is from genome assembly GCF_042658665.1 of Marinicrinis lubricantis. NCBI lineage: Bacteria > Bacillati > Bacillota > Bacilli > Caryophanales > Paenibacillaceae > Marinicrinis > Marinicrinis lubricantis. Next base: position 29,072 of record NZ_JBHSQV010000159.1, on the reverse strand, counting down.
GATGCGCAGCTCATGGGCATAGTAAGCTGACGAAGAAACATCTTCAAACATTGCTGCATCCCTACCTGTTCCCTGTAATTCAAGGGCTCTGATTAATAATGCGACGAAGTCTGCTCGCGTGATCGCTTCCGCAGGTGTGTAACTATCTTCGCTTGTTCCATGAATGACATCGCGGGCTGCCATCACTTCGATGGCTTCTCTCGCCCATGGTACGTTCTGCAGATCCCCGAATGTCTTAAATACGGAGGCCACCGCGAACGTGCTGAAATGTGTCGTTCTGAATACGACACTGCCACTCGCTGCATCGTAACGACCATTCGGAATCGTCGTAATGCTAGAAGCGTCATCGACGTACCAGACGACGATGTGGTCTGGATTTTCCAGTTCCTGCGCATTAGGCGTATAAGGTATGGATACCATAACAGGAGCATCCGGATTGTTCCAAGCGATGACCTGTCCATCGACTTCGAGGCTGAGCTCGATCACGGGACGATCTCCAATTCGTTCCTGTGCCGCCGCATCCAAGACTTCTGGAGAGGCTTTAGCTATGCCGATCGATACTTGCTCGGCTTCTTCTAACCGATTCGACAGCATATTGCTTGGAACTTCTACTACCGCCATTTCGGTCTTGATCCGCAGCACGAAGTCTCCTTGACCTTGCAAGCTTGGCGCGGGCAGCTTCACTTCGAATGATTCACCGTTCGCCGGCTCAAGCAGCTCGATGACGATCTGTTTCTTCCCATTCGCCTGTGCCGCAGCCTGATCAAGCGCCCGCTGCAAATCTTTGTTCGTGATCGTAGCGGTGGTGCGTCCATTGATCGTCTGGAAGGCTGGCTTGATCGTCACAATACCATCCTTGACTTGGAATTCCACTGTTTCTATCCTGGGTATCCATACCCCGCCGGTATATCCTCCGCCACCGCTGCCAGGACCTTCATCATTATTCAGCGTCAGCACACCAAATACCGACGGATCGGTATAACCCATACCGGTCATATCGTTCCACGTTGCAACACTTTGCCGCACGCCGTCCTTCGCGTCATTGATCTGAACGTCAAAGCCCAGCTTCGCACCATCAGCTGGTGTCACCGCAGTAATGGGAATCTTCATTTCAACCGTATAGCTCGTACCCGTCACTTTAGATTGTGACTCGAATCCCTCCGATATGCTGGGCGGATTGAACGAGGTATCGCCAGCAAAGCCTACCCTATACTGTCCATCGTCCTCCTCATAGAACGAGGTTTTCGCGTTGTTCTGATCCAGGAATACTTCAACGGAATCCTGCTCCCATGCGTTCGCGTTGCTCTTATCAAGCTGCGTGTCGCTGACCTGGATAAGCACATACAGGTTCGCTTCGTCCCATAGTGCCTTCGCGATGCCACTGGCGCCCTGCCATGCCATCTGATAACGATCAACCGTCATCTCAGCGGTTTGGCTCCACACTTCATCGATTTCTCCATCGATGACCGGCGTACCGTATGCGGCCGTGGACTGGGTCGCTTCCTTATCCTCTGGATCGTAATCTTGGGTGAACTTTACGGGATCAATCACCGCATCGTATGCCGGCTTCGCCTGCAGATTCTTATCGAACAACGTCGGATTAGTTGCGGACCTCCAGCTCGAACCGTCATCCAGCCCCCATACGGTTACGCGCGAGATATGTTCGGCGTGAGCCTTGTATATATTGAACAATTGCGCATATAAGTATCCCTGCGCGTTCGCCTCTGCCTCCGATAGCTGATAATTACTGCCCGCCTGAATATCCAGCTCTGTGATGCCTACTTCCACACCTAGAGAAATAAATCGCTCCAAGGATTTTTCCACATTGGCGGGGTTGGTGTTCACACTATAATGGCCCTGCATCCCTATGCCGTCGATCAAGCGTTGGCCGGGGTGCTGCTCTGCATACCTCTCATTGATCTCCTTGACCATGTTGTAAATAGCCAGAGCTTTATTTTGATTATCATCGTTATAGTCGTTATAATACAGCTTTATATCCCAGCCCTTCTCGTCCAATACTTCTCTCGCTGCCAAGAACGCCTGCTCGATATAGTCTGGACCAATGGCATGGTACCAAGGGGATTGGCGCAGCGAAGCTTCCCAGTCGTCCGGATTGGGCGGATTATCGTTCATGGCTTCGTTCACCACATCCCAAGAGATCACTCTTTCGCCGAAGTGCTCCACGACCGTTCGGATATGCGTTCTTAGATTCTCCAGCGCTGCTTCCCGATCCAAGTAGACGGTATTTCCTTCTGCATCTTGTGCCGTGTTCATCCAATCCGGGGACTGCTGATGCCAGACGAGCACATGCCCATGCATCTTCATGCCTGCATCCAGAATTTGATTCACCATTTGGTCCGCCGCTTCGAACGTAAAGCTGCCCTTCGTCCGCTGAAGCGCGTCCGGCTTCATGGCGTTGCCTGCCGTCGCTAAATTGTGATGCATCGTGAGAAGCTCGAATCTAACTCCTTCCAGATCCTCTGCGGTGATCGCGTTTCCGAACAGGAAGTCATCTTGGTACACCTCTTTGATCGGCATCAAATCTCTCTGAATATCGACGGGTCCCGATCCTGTCCGCTCAAATCGAATATCATCGATATAGAACGATGCTGTACTCTGGTTCGCACTTTCGATATAAATCGTTAAGTATTCTCCGCCCGCATTCGTATAACGATAGGTTCCTTCAAACAGAACCCAGCCGTCGCTGACGCCAATGGTTTTGGCCGCAAGATTTACATAGTTGGCGCTGCTCCCATCCGCAACCTGTGTGGACAGCTGCAGCTGCGAGCTAGCAGGCTCGATCAACTTCACCCAAGCCGATATTTTATATTCATAGCCTAGGTCCACATATTGTTCAACACGAAGGGAAGGCCCATGCCAATTTTCACTCCTGCCCTCAACCTTCAATGCATACTTGCCGCCCTCGGTATGATTGGCCTCGTCCGTTACGGTCAGCGTTTCCGTGCCTGCCCGACCTGTAAAGCCGCTGAATGATTGATCCTCAAAGGTGATGGCTGCAAATGCCTTAGCCGGCGGTCTCGGAGGCTCTTCTGAGGATCCCTTCTCAGTAATCCATATCTCCCCAATATAGAAAGGCACACCGGCCCCCTCATCATTCGACTGAATCCGAATGCGGGTGTCGCCAGTGCTGGAGTCAAGCGTGAACTCTTTACTCAGTGTCACGGCTTCACCGGCTTTAAAATCCGCTCCTGCCAAAAACGCATAGCTTTGATCCGCCGTCTGTAAATATGCTTGCGCCCCCGCTGGCACGGTCACACTCGCATCGACGTAAACCTGTGCGGTAACCGTATATGTGCCGCCATCCTTTAAACCCATATCGGCGTAAAAAAAGTCCGCAGCATCCCAATTATTTGCTCGGTGGTTTACGTATAAAGCCGCTCCGTCATCGTTTCCGTCAAATCCTTTGCCCGTGACAGCCATCAAGATGGCACCGCCTGACGGCTTTGCTGCGCCCATGCCGTCCTTAAAAGTTTCGTGATATATCACCTTCTGGTCTGCCGATTCTGTCGAAGCTGTTGTTTCTGCCCTTGCGGCCGGAGCAAGCCATCCGATCGGAATGAATAAAGCCGCTGCGAGCATGACACAAATGACCCGCTTCATCGTTCGCTTCATCTTTAGCATCCTCCCAACAATGCAATGGATTCATTAAAACGCTTACATTTTTGGATAGATCCTCCTTTCCACCTCGCATTATATCAGCCTCTCAAGCATTCATTTACCGGTTAAACTATAGAATGTACTTCAATTTTTTAACTATTATTGTTTTGTGTAATTCGAGTTTAAACAGAACGAAACCACCCCTTCAGCAGGAGTGGTTCCATATTCAAAATGCAGTATGATCCTAAAAAGGATGGATTACTAATCATTTGATGATGAAATAAATCATGGCTTAATGATAGGCCAGTTCTTTTTCGCTTAGACCCAGTGTCTGCGATGTAGCGGTATGAATCTCTTGAAGAAGCTCCGGATGATCCATAAGGGACAAACCATAAGAAGGGATCATCTCTTTGATTTTCGGCTCCCAAGCGTTCATCTGCTGCGGGAAGCATCTATTCAGTACTTCCAACATGACATGAACGGCTGTCGAAGCACCCGGCGAAGCGCCGAGCAGCGCAGCGATGGAGCCATCCGCGGCACTCACCACTTCTGTACCGAACTGAAGAGTTCCTCGGCCAGCCTCGGTGTCTTTAATCACCTGCACACGCTGACCCGCCACCACGATGTCCCAATCTTCGCTTTTGGCGTTCGGAATAAATTCGCGCAATTCTTCCATACGCTTTTCGTTCGATAACAGCACCTGCTGAATCAGGTATTTGGTCAGAGCCATCTCTTTAACACCCGCTGCCAGCATGGTGAGGACGTTATTCGGTTTGACGGAACCGATCAAGTCAAAATTTGAACCTGTTTTCAAGAACTTTGGCGAGAAGCCGGCAAACGGTCCAAACAGCAATGTCTTTTGGCCCTCAATATATCTCGTATCCAGATGAGGTACAGACATGGGAGGTGCCCCAACCTTCGCCTTGCCGTATACTTTGGCATGGTGCTGCGCCGCCACTTCCGGTTTGTTGCACACCATGAAAAGCCCGCTAACCGGAAATCCTCCAATACGCTTCGACTCCGGAATACCAGTTTTCTGCAGCAGAGGCAAGCTTCCGCCACCCGCTCCGATAAACACGAACTTGGCAGTATGATATTCGGTCTGACCGCCCTCGATATCATGTACTTTCAGCTTCCACAAGCCGTCGCTGGTCCGTTTAATATCTTTGATACGATGCTTATAGTTGATCTCCACGTTTTGGCTTTTTAAATGATCAAACAGCATACGTGTTAAAGCGCCGAAGTTGACATCCGTTCCGGAGTCGATTTTGGTTGCCGCGATCGGTTCACCCGATGTGCGGCCCTCCATAATGAGCGGAATCCATTCCTTCAGTTTTTCAGGATCATCGGAAAACTCCATCCCTTGAAACAAGGGGTTATTGGACAGCGCTTCAAAACGCTTTTTCAAAAACGCTACATTTTTTTCCCCCTGCACTAAACTCATATGAGGTATAGGCATAATAAAATCCTCTGGATTACGAATCAGGTTGCTCTTCACCAGATAAGACCAAAACTGTCTCGAAAGCTGAAATTGTTCATTAATTTTGATCGCTTTGCTGATATCGATCGATCCGTCCGGTTTTTCCGATGTATAGTTTAACTCGCACAGTGCAGCATGGCCCGTGCCAGCATTATTCCATTCATTAGAACTTTCTTCCCCTGGCTTTGCGAGCTTCTCAAACACTTTGATTTCCCATTCCGGTGCTAACGCTTTCAGTAGTGATCCCAAAGTTGCGCTCATGACTCCGGCACCAATTAAAATAACGTCCGTCTTTTTCTCTGTGCTGCTCATAATTACCCTCCTTATCCCCCGTATTTTGCAAAAAAATAATAGGCTTTCTTGCTCATATCTATTTAATTCTAACTATATCATAGTCTATCAGCATGATGTACCGAATAAAAAAAGTTCTATCACCCGATAAGTATAAACGATTAGTATCCACTGCAAAAGTGAGAATTCCGCCCAATATCCCCTGGTTCACAGCAACCAAGGCCATAGCTAAATTGGGCAGCGCTCTAACAGCTATGCAATCCTGCCTGTCCCGATCCTGACTTCGATCCCCATGCTTGGGGGGCTTGTACGATTCAACTGTCGGTTGAATTTCCCCCCTCCTAGATTCAACGAATAGATGCTACATTTCCCAGATTTCTTCTTCTATAATGATGTTACCAGAGTCCAAAGGAGGCACGAAGCGTTGAGCTACAGTAAAAAAATATCAGAGCAAATTAGCAGGCTTAGGAGACAGAGAGGCATGACCCAAGAGCAGCTTGCCCATCGATTGGGTGTTAGCTATCAGGCAGTCAGCAAATGGGAGAATGAGCAATCTTGTCCAGAAATCACATTGCTGCCTTTGCTGTCCGATGTGTTCCAGGTCTCGATCGATGAGTTATTCGGAAAAAAAGGGAACGGGGATATAAGAAAGGGATTGATCGCTGAATATTTGTTTGAGGGAGACGCTCAAGACAGCAGCGGTAAGGATCACCACGGCACTGTATTCGGCGCGGTACCATGCGTGGACCGTTTTGGTAACCGGGACAGCGCATATTCTTTTGACGGGAACGATGATTATATCGTCATTGACCCAGCACCGCCGTTAAATCCCGAGGCATTTTCGTTATCCATTTGGTGCTGCTACGATCAAGGTGCCAAACTAGAAGGCTGGAACAGTGCCATTGTTTCGCAGGACGGACATTTTAAAAATCGGGTTTTTCAACTGAGTACCTTGGATCATCAAATGACTTTCCATCGATTCTTAAACGACCCCGACTTATATATTCCGTCTTCATTGCAAAAGGAGTACTGGTACCACATCGCAGTAACCTACAGTAATCACCTTTTTAAACTTTATCAAAACGGGATACTCATTCATGAATGTCAGGGAACTTTGACGCCTTGTCTCGAGGAACCGATATTTATCGGCAGAAAAGCAACTGACGAACCGTATTTCTTTTTCAAAGGGAAGATTGACGACTTCAGAATATATGACCGCGCATTAGAGCTGGATGAAGTGAATGCGTTATATGTTGAGAACGGCTGGGTTCCTGCAGAGCCGGTAGTTCCGGCGGCCGTAACGGATAGCGCAATGGATGCTCCTGTCTTGGACAGCGTCGCCAATGTTCAATTACAGTTTCCAAGGAAAGACATCAAGTCTGCTGCGCAGTGGTACATCCATCATCTTGGCTTTAAGCTGCATATGGAGCATCCCGATGAATTCTACATGCTGACCTTATTTAACGGTCCAAACCTATACCTGCACAGCAGTTTGACCGATCATGCCATTAAGGAATCATTTCCTCATTTTGTATACCGAACGAAACGGCCCGTAGAACAGCTGAAAGCGCACTTGATCGCTGCGGGCGCTTTAGATGTCCAGGTAAGAAATGAGGGATTTGCCCATTTCATATGTTTTGAAGATCCCTTCGGGAAAAGCTGGATGGTCAAGCGGGAAAAACGATAGTTGTCCTGTGGGTTAATATCGAGAAATCAAGCAGATAAAGATTAGAACCTCCGACGATGAATTCGCGGGGGTTCTAATCTTTTTCATTATTGTATGCCCATCCCGCAGGGAATGCGGATTAGAAGAAAGCGAACACGGCTCCCTTTACAAAAAGTTAAAATGTAAACCCATAGTCAAAACTAATATGGTTAGTTATTATATAAACATGATTAGTTAATAATTAATAATTCATATTAAAGGAGTGTCTATGATGAAAAATGAGATAACATCATCCTTCTTACGATTTGCGTCCATTGCTCTAGCGGTTTCAGGAATCCTCTTTGTCTTCTATCCTTCACTTCGTCCGTTTTCTAATGCAACTTCTTTTTCAGGAGCCGCTGCATTCGCTTCAACAGAATGGATCATCTCACACGTAATGGCGATCGTCGCCTTCGTGCTATTGACCATCGGGCTGCTTGGTCTATACCTCACTGTACAAAATACAATGGTAGAAAAGCTGGGGCTGTACAGTCTTGTATTCACTCTAGTCGGCACAGGGCTCACTCTGCCTTTTTACGGCGTTGAAGTTTTCGGCCTGTATGTCATTGGACAGGAAACGATCCAACAACATCATCTCGAACTCATGGATCTCGCTCAACCTCTTCGATTCGGTCTGGGTTTCCCCTTCATCGTAGCAGGGTTGATCATCGTCGCTGGCGGTTCCGTGCTGACAGCCATAGCGATTTGGAAATCCCGACTGCTGCCAAAATGGAGCGGTATTCCTTTTGCATTCGGGTTCCTCATGTACCTGCCTCAGTTTTTGGGAACTCAACCGATCCGAGTCGCTCATGGGGTGACGATTGCGATGGGGTGCATTTGGATCGCAGCAGGGATTTGGCGGCTAAACAGACAGCGATATCTTAAGATTGACAGTAAGAAAGAGCGCATCCCCCATTGAAGGGTGATGCGCTCATGGACTGATTCAATCTAAAGCTGTCCTTCTTCAGACTCCTGACCCTCTGCTAAGCTCCAATCATCGTCATATTCGTTCACATAAGTTGAATCCGCAGGATCCTCATTCGTCAGTTCATTGATGGCTTTAAATTGTACTTGTCCATCTTCTGTAATCGTCATTTCAAATACGATCCAGTAGATCTCACTGCCTGTTCCCGTTGGAACTTCATAGACCGCACTCGGTGCATCCACAGCTCCGCGGTATACTTCTATCTTCGCGAGCGAAGCCCGGAGTGTACTTTCGCCAGCCCAGTGATGAACATAGAAGGTATACGTTCCGTACACATCTTGACGAACCGTCGTTGTCTCCGGTCCATAAGAAGTAACGTCGTCCAAATCCAGATCAACGATCAGCTGACCGTCTGAGTTGTATTGTTTATTAGCGAACCAAGTGTGGAAATGTCCGCCTTCCCTTGCAGGTCCAATTAAATGGGAGTCCAAATCTCTCGGGTCTCTGTCCCAAGTCAATACAATCCTTGTTTCATTCGCATCGGGAACCAGAATGGCTGTTTGATTCTCCCCTACATTAAATACATTGACGGCAGAAACACCGATCAAATAACTCGTAATATACGGTGTCCCTTCACCGCCCAGTTCTCCAGTGTAGATCCCTGGCTTCAAGTAAATCATGTATTCCCCGTAAGCATCGGTTGTTACAGTAGCTTCAATCGGCCCTTCTGTTGCATTGAGGCCCTTACGGAATTTAATTTCTAATCCAGGCACAGGTTCTCCAGCCACATTGACAATCGTCCCGCCGAAACCTGTTAACTGAATCGCATCGCTTTGGCTTCCTATAAACTGATTTGCAGCATTGGCACTAGATTCAACCGTAATATAGAGCGTAGAGCCATAGTAATCATTTAAAGATACCGGATCAAACGTAAACTGGCCGCCCGCATATCGCAGATTACTCAGCTCTATATTTTGACCGTTTAAAGTTGCCGTAACCTTAAAGTCCGAATAAATGGCATCCGTAACCGAACCACTGAAGTTCACATCAATCGTACCGTTGGTTACCTCAATCGCCGAGATGGTTGGGGTCTCCAACTGGTAAACCGCAACCGTTACAGGAACATCTACAGAGAACTGACCGTAATCGGCTGTGACCGTCGTGCTTCCGTTATTTACAGCTCGTACAAGACCGCTGCTCGTCACTACAGCAACGCTTGCATCAGAGGTGCTCCACTGAGCTAAGGAAGTAACGTCTTTCGTTCCGGAGGACTTCAATCCAGTAAGAATGATCTGACGTCCAGCGTCCGGTGCAGTTAAGGTTACCTGTTCTGGAGAATACACTACATCCGTTACAGAAGGATCTGCTGCAAATACGGGACGAGTGGCAAGATCGGCGAAATCTACACCGTCAACGTTCACTTCTGCATTCGCAATCGTTCCATTTCCCGCAAAAGACGTCATCGCGTCCACAATAAGTCTTCTAATATTGGAGCCATGCCCCAGATTAAAGGTGGAGTTTAGAGCTTCCGCCAATACATTCAATTGAGCGATGGTGGAGCCTTGGCCAATGTTAACGGCTACTTGCTGCGCCCGTACATGGATGGACGTAAATGATCCATTCAACGTAATATTCGAATTCCGAGGAATGGCATTGTCCAGGTTCACAGGGCCAATTTGACCTACCCCATTCGTGGTTTCAATGATGGCACCAGATTGCAAGGTGATTTGCTGAACATTGGTACCGTCTTCCAACACAAGACGGATACTTCCGTCGTTCTTGTTTACAATTACGGTTGCAAGAATAGAATTGGCGACATGAATACTGTTCGGTCCGCCGCCTTCCACCGTCGTTGTTCCCGTTACAGTCACTTGATCAAGAATAACATCCCCATCCGCAATCTCTTCAGCAATTAAGAGATTACCCGTGATCGTGGTATTCTTCAAAGTGACATCCTGGGCAAGAATGTGCACATCTCCGGTGACATTGCCTAAAGTATACGTTCCAGGCTCCGTAATCTCATGAGCCGCTGTATTTTCATCTTCTTCATCGTCACCGTCTTTGATAATAATGAAGCCGCCTGTACTGCTGCCCGCATCGCTCTCGCCGTTATCAGCGTCCAGATTTGCTACAGCTTCCTCATACACGGCTCTATTCACAACAAATTCATAAGCCAGCCTTGCTAAGGCTTGACGATCCGCGTTCCCATCTGGGTTAAAGCTAAAGGTTCCATCTCCATTGTCCACGCCTTGAATAAATCCAATTTTGAATGCAAAGGACACCGCAGCTGCCGCCCAATCCGAGACTTCATCCATATCTGTTAGAGTTTCATCTAATTCAGCTGCCTTGGCAGTTTCCTCCCATCCGAAAGCTCTAATGAATAGAACAGCCAGTTCCTCACGAGATACGAATTTATTCGGCGAGAAGGTTGTAGCAGAAGTACCGTACGTGATACCGGACTTTACCAATGCACCTACATAGCCTGCGTACCAAGCATCGCTAGGCACATCCGTAAATACCTCCGAACTAGCGGTATCGGGTTCAAGTTCTAACGACTTCACTAGAACCACGGCTAAATCTGCACGAGTAAGTGAACCTTTAGGATTGAACTTACCATCATAACCTGAAATAATACCGAGATCCGCTAACGCTTGAATCTCTTGTTTCGCGTAAGATTGATCAATATCAGAGAATGTAACTTCATTCGCCGCTTCTGTTTCCCCAGCAGCAAGCACGCTTGTCGAGAAAATAGAAAGGATCATGGCAACGACAAGTAATGCAGAAATTTTCTTATACACGTGTCTAGACAGCAATATAAATTCCCCCATGTAAATTATGTACTTTTGTTCAAAAAACACAGCGACAACGTTATGAATATAGTTGTGTCTTTGGACACCCCTCCTCTCGGGACTATTATACAAATATTTTCCTTGTCGAAGTAGTCATTTTTTTACAGTATATTGAATAAAAAGCATGAAAAAAGTCATGGTATTCGCTGCATTTTACAAAAGGAACCCCAATTTACTACAGTTCTAAGACTCCGTATCTCAAAATCGCGATTGAGCAAATCGAAAAACCTTTAGCTTAATGCAGGATATTGCAGGGGATTGGAAGAATAGATTAGCGAATTCAACGATGAGGTCGGTCATCATTCTCCCGAAGTTCGACTCGATGCAGGAGGAATATGCGATGCAAAGCGGAAAGTCCGCCTTATGGCGCTCCTATTTGAGCCGGCTTGGGCTGGATGTCATGGTTACGGAATACACCAAGGTGCCGGTCACATGGAAGGAACTCGATTTCATTCCGGACTACAATCGTCTCTACTTTATCACCGAAGGAGAAGGTTACATCAAAGTAGGCGATACAGAGTATTATCCAGGTCCAGGCTCACTCGTTCTCATGCCCACAGGTAATTGTCCGCCACCGGTGGCACTCATGAATGGAAGCTTTGACGAGCCGGAGGGACCTGGTACCTATGATAACTCGGTAGCAGGCGGCGGTTATTACTATGCAGACACGGTTCCGGGATGGGAAACGACTGATTTCACCCGTACACCAAGAGGGATAATTCAAATCATGGACCCTGCCCGACCGAGCACTATACCACCAAATACTCCGGATCGCGACAATCTTACGAGTAGATTTGCAGAATTAAATGCTGATACAAATAGTATGTTATATCACGAATTACCAACCGTACCAGGGCAGACGATTTATTGGCGCTTAGACCATAGAGGATACAATGGTGTGGATACGATGAGTGTTAATATAGGACCGGTTACGGCCGATCCATTCAATACCACACCAGAAATAAAGAGAATTTCAACTGGGACCACATGGGAAACTTATTCAGGAAGTTATACGGTTCCAGCAGGCCAAACAGTGACGCGTTTTGGATTCAAAGCAATTAGTACATCTAATGACGCTTTGGCTTTCGGTAATTACCTTGATAACATTTTCCTAGGAACCGAACCATGCGTTGTCGCAGATAAATCGGTTTCGCCTGAGGGAGAAGTGTTCGAAGGCGATGAACTCACTTATGAAGTCAAGGTTAAAAATGAAGGTGGCGACATTGCGGCAGATGCCGTCTTTGAAGACGTCATTCCAGAAGGTACGGAATATATTCCGGGCTCGATGAAAATCGTAAGCGGTCCGAATGCCGGGGCGTTAACCGATGCAGACGATCAAGATGCAGGACATTTTGACGGACAAAAGGTAATCATCAGGCTCGGTGATTTGCCGAACACGACTATTTCACCTGACGGCATTACCGTACAATTCAAAGTCAAAGCATTATCAAGCCATGCAGCAGATTCTATCGCCAATAAAGCGACCATTGGCTACAAAAACTTACTGACGAATGAAGATGAGACGATCGAGTCCAATGAAGTGACAACATCGGTCGAGTATAGAGCACCGAAAATCGAATCTGTCAAAACCGCAGCTATACTAGAAAAAGCGACAGGCAACACGGATGATGGGCATCCAGAAGTAGGCGACACGCTGCTGTATACGATTCAAGCACGGAATACGGTCGCAGACAGCCGGATTGAGAATCTCCTCATCTCCGACGTGATTCCAGAGGGCTTAAAGTACGTTCCTGGAACGCTGACAGTGAACGGCAAATCCGTCACTGATACCGTGGGAGACGACGAAGGTCATTATGCGGATGGACAAGTCGTTGGCGAGTTTGGTCATGTGACGGATACCGATTGGCATACCGTGACGTTCCAGGTGAAAATCATGCCTGGACAAGCGAGCAAAGACATCCGCAATGTCGCTGTGGTGGATGGCGATAATATCACCACACCGAGCGAGCCGGATCAAATCGTGGAGGTGTATCCACGGATAGCTTCTCTAGAGTCGAACAAGTCGGCTGATCTGCTTGCGAAAGCGGACGGCAACACCGACGCGGCTCATCCAGAAGTCGGGGATACGCTGCTCTACACGATTCAAGCGCGTAATACAGTTTCAGATAGTGTCGTAACCAACTTTACGATCACGGACGATATTCCGGAAGGGTTGGAATACGTACCGGGTACGCTGACGGTGGACGCTGCACCGATGAGCGACGGTCAAGACGGAGATTCAGGTCATTACGCAGATGGACAAGTCTTTGGCAGGTTCGGCAACGTAACGGATACCGCATGGCGTACGGTGACGTTCCAGGCAACAGTACTGCCGGGACAAGCGGGCAAGGACATCCGCAATGTGGCTGTGGTGAAAGGTGATAATGTAACCACACCGAGCAATCCAGAGGAGACTGTGGAGGTTTATCCGCGCGGAGCGTCCCTAGAGTCGGATAAATCGGCTTCGCTGCTTGCGAAAGCAGACGGGAACACCGATGCGGGTCATGCAGAAGTCGGGGATACGCTGCTGTACACGGTCCAAGCGCGGAATACGATCGCAGACAGCTTGATCACCAACCTTACGATCACCGACGAAATTCCAGCAGGGCTGGAATACGTGCCGGGCACGCTGACGGTGGATGGTGCATCGGTAAGTGACGGCAAAGACGGAGATCGAGGTCATTACACAGACGGGAAAGTCGTTGGCGAGTTCGGCGATGTGACCGATACCGAGTGGCATACGATAACGTTCCAAGCGAAAGTAGCGCCGGGGCAAGCCGGCAAAGACATTCGCAACGTCGCTGTGGTGGATGGCGATAATGTCACCACACCGAGCGAGCCGGAGGAGCTTGTAGAGGTCTATCCGCGCGGAGCAGTGCTGGAGTCAAGCAAAACAGCAACCCTCTTGGCGAAAGCGGACGGCAACACCGACGCAGGTAACCCGGAAGTCGGAGATACGCTGCTCTATACGATTCAAACGCGCAATACGCTTACAGACAGCTTAGTGACCAACCTTACGATCACAGACGATATTCCAGCAGGTCTGGAATACGTGCCGGGCACGCTGACGGTGGATAGTGCATCGGTTAGCGACGGGCAAGACGGAGATCAAGGCCATTACACAGATGGTAAAGTGTTTGCCCAATTCGGTGACGTAACGGATACGCAGTGGCATACCGTGACGTTCCAGGTGAAGATTTTGCCGGGACAAGCGGGCAAAGACATCATCAACATCGCGAAGGCAGACGGAGATAATGTCGATTCCCCGAGCAGACCGAGAGAAAAAGTGCTCGTATATCCACGCCATCCGGTATTGGAATCCGAGAAGTTTGCCGTTCATTTGGAAGCAGGCAAAACCAAGTTCGAGGTCGGGGATATCGTAGTTTATACGATTCGCACCAGAACGGTAGTCAATGACACGTATTTAGAAAACCTGACAATCACAGACGTGCTGCCGGCAGGATTGGAATTCGTTCCAGGCAGCTTGAAGGTAGATAACATATTCGTCACGGATGAAGTAGGAGACGATGCGGGCCACTCGGTAACCGGAGTCGTATACGGTTCCTTCGGCAACGTCACAGATATGGAATGGCATACGCTGGAGTTCCAGGCTATTATTCAATCCGGACAAGGCGGACAGATCATCCCGAACACGGCATCTATCGTCGGCGATAACCTTGGTGAGCCAAGCGAGCCGACAGAGAAGATTGCCGTAGAAGTGGAACCGCCGCCGGTACAACCGCCAACAGAGCCTCCGGTGGAACCGCCGGTAGAACCAGAGCCGCCTGTGGTATACCCGCCGGTCATTTACCCACCGGTTGATCCGCCATCTCCGGTTCTTGAGTCCGAGAAATCGACCATCGATCTGAACGGAGACAGCGTTCGAGTCGGCGACACGATCGAGTATACGATTCGTGTACGGAACACGGTGGAGAACAGCCGAGTTACGAACCTGGAGATCGCGGATGTATTGCCGGCAGGACTGGAATATGTGGCGAACAGCTTGAAGATGGATGGGCAGCCGGTCACAGACGCCGAGGACGGCGATAACGGCCAGTACACTAACGGTATCGTTACAGGTAAGTTTGGCACAGTAACCGATGCAGACTGGCATACCGTGGTATTCCAGGCGAAAGTGAAAGCGGGTCAAGAAGGCCGTACGATCGAAAACATCGGTCAAGTGACCGCGGACAACATCGGTGAACCGAGCACGCCGTCAGTAACGATCATCATCGAGAATGAGCCTGATGCCGAGCCGCCAACCGAAGATCCCGGCGAGGGCACGACCCCAACCGAACCTGGAGACGATCCAACTCCAGCGGAGCCCGGAACGGATTCGACTCCAAACGAATCCGAATCGACAGGTGATTCTACTGTAACACCGCCGGGACCATTAGATGAGTCTTCTGGCGACAAGCTGCCGAATACAGCTACGAATATGTACAGCCTTGCGCTTTTCGGAATAATCATTTTATTATCCGGATGGTTTTTACGTAGAAAAAGCAGGGTATCCTAGATTTATCTCAACAAGAAGAAAACACTTTTCAGAATGAAAGGTGTTTTTCTTCTTCCTAAACTCAACATGTCGGGGAGTGAGTATTCTGCGCAGAAAAATAGGAACGATCATGATGGGCATTGGCCTTGTCTGCGTGCTGTTTGCCCTTTTCCAATATACTGAACACCGAGTCAAGTTGAACAATGCACTGGCCCAAGCAGAAAAGATCATCGAGAACAAAGCCGAGGAGCGTCTGATACTCGATCAGCCATTGAATACACCTAAGACCACCCCCGCTCCCCCTATGGTTCGAGAACAGTTTGACCCTAACGAGAATGATGTCATAGGACTGCTGGAAATACCCAAGATCGAAGCAGAATTACCTATTATAGAAGGTACAGATGAAGAGATGCTGGAAAAAGGGGTCGGGCATTATTCCGCTAGCGTGTTTCCGTCGGATGGTGAACAAATATTGTTATCCGGCCACCGCGATACGGTTTTCCGGAAATTTGGCGAACTCGCTATTGGTGACCGCATCATCGTTAAAATGCCGTATGGGACTTTTGAATATGAAATTAAGAGTACAGAAATTGTAGATAAAGACGATACTTCCGTCATACGCCCGATGGGAGAAGAAGTTCTCGTTGTGTCCACTTGTTACCCTTTTCGTTATATAGGAGATGCCCCCGAGCGGTATGTTGTGTATGCCTACCCGGTACAAACCATCCAACCGCTGTAATCAAAAACCAGATGGAACGTTTCTACTTCCACCTGGTTTTTGATTAAGTTACACTTTCATACAATGAAACCTGCATATAAAATCCATCCACCCCCATATTTTTCGTATTGCAGTCCGTATCTTTTGCTGTGAATAGATCCTCTATATAAACATTCCTTGAATGGACATATTAAACCTGATTCCTAGAAAAATACGGAGTGAGGACATGACGACGCTGGAAAAAACGCATTTAACCGCAACCGAAATGGGAAAGTTATGGGCAACTCACGTTTCAAATACAATGGCAACGTGTGTTATTAGCCACTTTCTTAAACATGTGGACGACCCGGAAATCAAAAAAATCGTGGAATATGCTTCTGGTTTATGCGGAGAGATTATTCAGGATATTGAAACGATATTTCAACAGGCGGATTTCCCCATTCCAGTGGGATTTACAGATCAAGACGTGAACTTAGAAGCGCCTAGGCTGTTTGAGGATGAGTTTTATCTTCATTATTTGCAATACTCCGGTAAAGCAGGAATGAGTATTTATAGCGTAGCCGTTCCTTTGGTGACAAGAAAAGATATACGCGATTTTTTTATTCGCCGTCTTTATGATACGGCCAAATTAGCCGCCATGGTCAATGACGCCTTAATCCAAAAAGGGGCATTAATGAATGCGCCCGTTATTCAGCCGCCAACGGGAGTTCACTTTGTTGAAAATTAAAGCTTTTTGAATGGTTTTTTCGGAGAGGTCAGACCACTGCACGGATTAGAAATTGCTCATCTCACAGGTAACATTCATAACGATATCACAAGCAAGGCACTGATCATTGGCTTTAGTCAAGGAGCCAGACTTGAAAAGGTAAGAAAGTTTTTAGAACGTGGAAAGCATATCAATCAAAAGCACATTGACAGCTTTTCCGACAAGTTAAATAAAGACAACCTGCCTTCTCCTTCACTCATAGACCATCTGGTCACGGCATCTACCGTCCCTCCATACTCCGATAAACTGATGGTATTTCATAAAGTTGACATGTTCTCTATGAAGGTAAGGGAGTACGCCAATGGCGCATCACTTAATGGCAGAAGAGACGTCGGGGCGTTATTTGCAAAATGCCAAATGGATGTTGCCCTATACGTAGAAGATGGGGCGAATATCATGATAGAGCAGGGATGGATGGAGCGGCCGCCAGAAGCTGTAGACCGAGATAAATTGTAAATTGAATAGGTAACCATGTGGTTCACTGAATGCGATCCATCAAAGGTCATCTTAGGATGACTCTCCCCTCCCCTACAATATCGTAATTGGACGTGTTATACCTCCACTTATGTCCCCGGTTACACCAACAACCTCATATGGATTGCCCCAATGATACCTCATATTTTTTTCTATAATACGCCATCCTAATACAAGGACAGAGCTATATCAAAACCCTCTCTCATCCATCATTATCATATTCCGTATTTTGTTTTCGCCAATGTACCTGAAGGGAGATCCGTTGATGAAACTATTTCAAGTAAGAAAAGGACAATTTGTTTATTTTAACAATGAATTATACAAGGTATACGGGGTAAAACCGATGATGAAACTATCGGTCCACCTGATCCGACTTCGGGATTTAACACAGCATTTAACCAAATCTGCAAACGTAGAAAAGTATAAACCGAAGGAACGTGACAGCTTTATCTTCAATCATAAGGTCTATACGCTTAGCCTGAATCGGAGAGCTGAAGTAGGTGACATGATATTCATTCATAATCCCATCCCTGATTCCTTGGATACCTATTCATTGAATGATATAGAACTGGTTGAAGAAGTGGATAAATACGGAGTTGTCACAAGTAATTCTCACGGAATAAAGCATAATGAATATATGTTAATGATACCCGGCCGCGCTCATGACAGCCATCCGATTGATTTTCAAAATCCCGATCACGCTGCAGTTGAGAATCTAGAGGACACGGAATCCCACATCCATCTGTCTAACGACGAATTATTGCCAAAGTTAGGGGACGTCTATAAACAAAAGGACAGTGATCATGTATTCGAAGCTATGGTGGTTGCCATACAGGGCCAAACCGTTTACCTCGGAGGCCATTTAGAAGTGCCGCAGTATGAGTTAATGGACACGGATAAGTGGGAATTTCTTTACAACCTCCTTGATATATAAGGGTCTCCTTTTCAACTAACCAACTACACGACTTGGAGGCTCCTATGGATCGAGTTAAACGCAAAGAAAATACCGTTTTTGTTTTTTCCTTTCAAACGGCGAAATAGGCGCTCACACCCGAGCGCCTTCATTCGCTGTCACCTTTTTTTAAACTCACAACTTCAACGGTTATCCACTGCTGCCACTACTCCACACTTTTTAATGATTCAATCATATGGATGCCAGATACTTTTCTCCTAAGCATGAAGTTCGATACAATCGTAAGCAGGAATGCAAAGATCACGGACATGATGATGATGGGCACATTTATTTGATCTGGAATTTGTTGATGCGTACTAGACAATGCCTTGACAATGAGCTCAAAGAAATACCCGCTGATCGGTAATGCCACAATGACTGCTATTGTCGTTAGGATGATATTCTCCACGAAGATCAGTCTGTTGATTTTGTTTTTCTGATAGCCTAATACCTTCAGCGTCGCAAGCTCGCGATTCCTCTCATACACGTTGATGGAAGAGATTGTATAGATCGCGCCAAAAGATAAGATGACGGCACTTACAATAAACATAATGAAGACAAAGCTGTTTTGCTTCACAATATATTGGGCCGTCTCCTTTAGATCCTCTTGATCTGTCATCCTATCCACATGCGGATCTTGTTCAAAGAAACGACGAATGTCTTGGGCAGCTGCAGAGCTGTCTGCTTGAACTAAAAGCGAGGTGGGACGATGCTCAATACCAAAGCTCTGTATATAGTCCGGCGTAACATAAAATGACGGATTCGAATACTGTGTCGTGATGTCCAAAACCTTCATATCCACCGTTTTATGCTTCAGCTCCGGTGCGGTGAACTTGATTTGGATCGTATCTCCTTCAGCAATCTTGTATATGTCGGCATAAGACTTCGGTACCAACACGCCGCCGTCTTCCAAGGGAATCCTGGTTTCTTGTTCATCAACATAGTGAATGAGATTATTTTCACGTTCCGTAACGACTAAGGTGGCATTTTCGTGTTCTTCACCTTTGATCAATTCAATTGGATGTTGGGCTAAGAAATGACTATGCTGAATGCCCGAGGGCAGCTCGATCTGTTCAACCGTTGTCCCCGGCGAATAATCGACTCTTAAGTCGTATTGGTAAACCTCTTCAGCTTGACCCGCTACTTGGAGCAAGGAAGATTGTGTACCAAAAGCAGTAATTAATAGCACCGTACTTACCACCACGCCAATGGAGCTCGCTAACGCCTTTTGTTTATTTAACAACAGGTTTCTAATGATGAGTTTGTAGCTATAAGGAAGACGCCTCCATATCCCTGGAACTTTTTCGATCCACAGCTTTTTCATCGCCTTGGGCGGTTTGGGGCGCATCGCTTGAGCTGCATGTTCCTTTAATATGGCTCTGCCGCTGAAGTAACAAGCCAACATTCCAAATGCACTGGAGAACAGAATCGGAGGTATGACGGAATAATAGGAAAGCGAGAATGTAATACCCGGCAGCGAGTAGGATCTTGCACTCGATTCCGTTACGAAAGGAATAAATACAAGACCCGCTATGACGCAACCAACGATGGAACCGATGATACCTACCAGCACAGGGAATCCCATATAATGAAGCATGATCGTTCTATTTTTCACGCCCAATGCTTTCATGATCCCTACTTGCTTTCTTTGAGAATCGATCATCCTCGACATGGCGAGAAATAAAATAATCGCTTCGATGACAAAGAGGACGAAGGGGATCACCTTACTCATCAAGTTATTATTATAAATCGTTTCTTGGATTTTAGAATAACTGAATGTCCGTTCTTTGCTCATTTGGCTTACATAAGCAAGCTGCTCCTGCTTGGACTGCTCTTCAATGGAACGACCTAACTCGTCCACATCATATCCGTCCATGGCATCAATCAGAATTTCATTATAGATGAAGCCGTCTGCGATTTCGGGAATGGCCTTTTCCGACATATAGGCTACCCCATAGGCTTTATGGTCTTGCGTTTCGTTCTTTTTCGCATATTCCGCATTCTCACTCAAGCCGCTAATGGTGAACGTATAGTTTTTTTCATTCGTACTTATGATGACCTGATCACCGACTTGGATTTGATGTTCTGCTGCGTAATGGGAATCTACGATGATCTCATCCTTGGCTTGCGGAATCCTGCCCTCCATCATTGCAGGGGTATTGATTTCATTTTGCTTGGGGATCGAATGGATTTTTAGCGTTGCTTTGTCCCCTTCAAAGGCTTGCGTAGCATCAAAGGTATAGCGTCCTTCGATCTTCTCGATTCCTTCGATCTCGCTTAAACGAGCCACATCATGTTCAGAAATTTGATCGTAATATACATATAAGTCGCTTAAGTTATGTTTGCGAAAATATTCCTCCGAATAAGTGTCAAGGTGATCGCTGTACGCAACCAAACCCGCATAGAAGAAAGCCCCTACGGCGATGATCAGAACAAAAGAGATAAACTGTCCTAGAGATTGTTTCATATCCCTTACAAGCTTGAGGAATAATTTCATATCACCATTCAATCCCTTCGACAGCTTGTTTTTCACGATTCGTCGTCACGCTCTCGATCGTTCCACTCTTCACCTTGATCACTTTATCCGCCATCGGAGCAATAGCCGAATTATGTGTGACCAATACGACGCACTTCTTCGTATCCTTGTTCAAATCTTGAAGAAGCTTCAAGACGGCCTTCCCTGTCACATAATCCAATGCACCGGTTGGCTCATCACATAGCAAGAGCAGAGGATTTTTGGCAACGGCTCTCGCGATCGCCACTCGCTGCTGCTCTCCACCAGAGAGCTGAGATGGGAAGTTCTTCAACCGATTCGTTAATCCCACTTTGCGTAGAATATCTTTTGGATTCAGATGGTTTTTACATACCTCTGTGGCAAACTCAACGTTCTCGAGTGCATTTAAATTCGGAATTAAGTTGTAAAACTGAAAGACAAAACCTACCTTTTCGCCGCGATAAGATGTTAACTGTTTATCGTTCAGCCTCGTTATTTCTTGATCCCCCACAAACACTTGACCGGAGGTTGCCGTATCCATACCGCCAAGAATGTTCAATATCGTACTTTTACCGGCGCCACTAGCGCCTAAAATAACGACGAACTCCCCTTCCGATATGGTAAAATCAACCCCATCCAGCGCCTTAATGGGCACTTCTCCTATCTTGTATTGTTTCGTTACGTTTTTGAACTCGATTAACGCTCCCATTTCTAACATCCTCTCGGATCATATTGGTTGAAGCTTGATTCAGTTGGCCTTGTAATCCTGCGAAATCGTTTCGCCTTTTCCCTCTCCACCCCTCAAATACCAATATCTGTTTATGATTCGTCAATTTGATTATACGAAGGCAGAAATAGCGGAACAACCTGCTGCAGACCAATCTGCAACCGGACCTCGAGACGGAGTAAAAACGGGCAGCAGCCTTATATCGTTAAAAGGAGTGTTATAACGCCGTCAATCAGGTACAACTAAAGGATCTAGAAGGGAATCATACGGTTCTGCACTTATTTTGGAAAGGAATTGGTTCTACCCCGCCGAATTGTCTATTATATCTGAGTACGATGCTCTCCATGGCAATGGATTTTCATTAAAAGTCGGCGTCCAGAAAGAGGGGACTTATGAACTTTAGACGGTTTTACAAGAACCTGCTTATTAAAAACAAAATATTTTTCTTTACGATCATCATTATGTTAGTCGTTTCAAGTATTAGCATAACGGCTGTTCATTTTGCCACCCAATTGTATGAGAAAATAATCTATGACGAGGCGTCACAGGTTCTCACCTTGTCATCGACCTCCATTGATAACGAGCTCAAGCGCATCGAGAAGCTTACTTTTACGATCATGAGCGATGCGACCATACAGCAAAATTTAAGTATCATTCGTCATGAAGATACCACCGAATTCGATGTATACAAGGTCAAGGATGTGCTGATGGAGCGGCTGTTGTTCCTGTCTCAGCAGGATCGGTTCATTTCTTCTATCCAAATCATAGATTCCAGAGGCAATCAGCATTCCGTTTCCTTAACCAATAAGAATATCAATATGGCGTCCTTTGCTGAAGATCCTGCCGTGGCAGCGGCTGGTGCGAATATTTGGATGCCTTCAACCGAAAAAAACGTGCTGATCACCGCTCGAACGATACGGGAGACACGCAACTTAAATTTAAACCAACTTGGCCTATTGATTGTCTATATTGATATGAATCGTCTCGTCGATCAAACTCTAGATTTATCCGAGAATAAGATGTTTATGATTGAACACGACGGCCAAATGCTGCTGACATCCAATCCCAAGCTTTCCTCCGCGCTGATCCATAAAAATTTTCCTGATCGCCTCGGTTACCAAATTGCAACACTTCAAGGCGATACATATTTCATCACCCATTTAACCTCAAGATATCAATCTTTCACTTACTATAACGTCATTTCGTATGAGCATACGTTTAATCAGTCGCGATTAATAGGCTATGGCTTGATCGCATTATATGGCCTCTTATTTTTGTTAGCGCTTTCCTTTGGGCGATGGGCGGCCAACACCATCAGCCGACCGCTAGAGCTGCTCATTCAAAAAATGAAGCAGGTCCAGCTCGGACATATCGATCCCAAGGAATTGTTTCAGGTCGAGTCCATCAATATGGATGAAACCGGACAAATCAACCGTCATTTTCGCTTGATGCTGCAAACCATCAATGAGCTCATTCGTGAAAATTATTCGAAACAGTTAGCCATTAAGGAATCAGAGTATAAAGCGATTCAAGCTCAAATCAATCCTCACTTTCTATACAACACCTTGGAGTCCATTAACTGGATGGCCAAGGTCAACAAGCAGAAGGACATATCCATGATGGTAGAAGCCTTGGGTAACCTGTTGCGGGGAATTATTAGCAACAAGGCACCGCTCATCACCATCGACGAGGAAATTCATCTGATCGAGCATTATATTACCATTCAACAGATGCGGTTTGGGGAGCGTCTAGCGTATTCAAGCTCCGATTTAAGTGAATTCTTGTCATTCCAAACACCTAAGCTGACCATTCAGCCCATCATTGAAAATGCGATTCACCACGGACTCGAGATGATATCCGGGGTATGCAAAATTCGTTTGGACATTCAAGCGAAAGATCATTTTCTGCTGATTACGGTGACGGATAACGGTCCCGGCATCGATGATGCGACCCTTGGCGCCATCCATCAAGGGGTCGTAAAGTCAAAAGGAACCGGCATTGGGCTGAAAAGCATTCACGAACGCATACGGCTTCTATTTGGCGATGCATACGGCCTGCACATTGAAAGTGTGTTAGGTCATGGCACAACGGTACGAATCCAAATTCCATACTGCGAGGGAGAGGAAAGCAAACATGTACAAGGTCTTATTGGTTGATGATGAACGCATCATTCTGGAGGGCATTGCGAACGTGATTGAGTGGGAAGCTCATGGCACCACACTTGCAGGGAAAGCCGTAGACGGCAAGGAAGCCTTTGAGTTCATCAGGCAATCACCACCCGACATCGTGATTACGGATATTCGCATGCCCGAAATGAACGGGATTGAGCTGATCGAACGTACGATGGAGCTCTATCCCCAGACGATCTTCATCATTTTGTCGGGTCACGAGGAATTCTCATGGGCTCAAAACGCGATGAAGCACGGGGTGCGCCATTATTTGCTTAAGCCCTGCAATGAAAAGCAAATCATGGACGTCATCGAAGAAGCCGTGTCTGAATTAAGGGAGCGGGCAAGGCGTGAACACTTTATCCTAGAAAACAAGGAGAGCCTCTCCAAAGTACTGCCTCAAATTAAGGAGCAATTTCTGAAGGAAGCATTAACCAATAAAACCTATGGCCCAAGAGAATGGGATTACTACGGAGAACTGTTTCAGCTGGATATGCACCTGCTCACGCTGCGTTTACTCCTGTTCGAAATCGAAGGAGAACATGAATTTGAGCATTTGTTCGCTCTGCACAATATCACCTTAGAGCTGTCTCAGAAATCGGGTGTGAACGTGTATTTGAATACGACATTAAGTGAACGGCTGGTACTGCTGGTAGAGGATGGCCCGCTGGAGAAGTTTCTAGACATGTTCAGGTCCATTAAGAGGATATACCAGCAGTATTACCGATTGGATGTAACCGTGGCGGTCAGCAGTTCAGGCTCGATGAAGCAGATGAGACAGATGTACCATGAAACGCTGGAGTGTTTATCGTATCGGTTCTATTTAGGTGAAGGGAGCGTCATTACACCTAGCGATGTCCTCATATCTAAGCCGCTTGAGGAGGAAATCACGGTGGATCACGATAGGCTCGCCTTAGCCGTTCGCAGCGGCAATCAGGAGGAGACCTCACGTATCGTGAATGAAACGATCGGCAAGCTGAAGTCATCCAAAGCCGACGTTAGTATGGTGCAATCTTATGTGATCGAGCTGTTTCTCATTATCGTCCGCCAAGCACCTCAAAACCTGTTAGATGAAAACCTACGGAAATTATTTTACTCTAATGCTTCTTATGCCACCTTGGATCAAGCCGAAAAATTTATTTTACAAACCGCCCAGCAGATTACCCAAATCTTTTTTGATTCTAATTTGCAGTCGCAGAGCCGTATCGTTCGGCAGGTCATTCAGTATGTGGAGGAACATATACAGGATGAGAGCCTGTCGCTTTCGAAGCTGGCCCACGAAATATTTTATTTGAACGTGGACTATTTAGGGAAATTGTTCCGAAAAGAAACGGGAGAGAAATTTTCAAATTACTTAGTGCAAGTCCGGATGGAGAAAGCCAAACAATTCATCGAAAGTTCTGAGCATTGCAAAATGCAGGATGTTGCGGCTAAAGTCGGATATGGCACGAATCCGCAATATTTTAGTCAGGTTTTTAAACGTTACACGGGTTTTACACCCTCGGAATTTAAACGACTATCGGTTCGCCAAGACTTCAACCACTGATTTTTGTTAAAAGGTCGGAAAAATAAACATCCAGATCGCTCAAAGTATAAGCTTGGCCCAAAACAAACATCGAATTATTGAACGAATAAGTGCGGAATCTTCTATTTTGGGATTTGCTTCTCTGGAATACGATTAAAGTGCAGAGCAAAATGAATAAAATTTCCAAGTGGGAGGTCGTGTTACAGATGCAGCACATGAAAAAGCTTTTTTCTGTCGTCCTGGTTGTTGTCCTGGCATTCAGCTTGGCGGCATGTGCGGGAAACTCAAACAATGGAAATAATACGGACCCAGGCAATTCGTCAGCCAATGAACCAAGCAACAATACGGGTAATGCAACAACGAACAATGATGCAGGGGATGGCAGTGATCAGGAAGAAGTCACGATTCGTCTCTTGTGGTGGGGATCGCAGACCCGGCATGATTTAACGCTGGAAGCCATCAAGCTGTATGAAGAAAATAACCCGCATGTTACAATCGAACCCGAATTTACTGGCTGGAGCGGATATTGGGAGAAGCTCGCCGCCATGGTTGCCGGTAATAATATGCCGGACGTATTCGCGATTACGGTAGGAGAATACTTATCGCAGTATGCGGGCAAAAATTTATTAGCCGATTTTGGTCCGTTTGTAGACAGCGGTCTGATTGATTTAAGCAACACCAGTGAAAGCTTAATTCAATCCGGTGAAGTAAACGGCACATTGTATGGTATACCGCTTGGAATGAATGCGCTTACAGTTATTTATGATGAACAAATGATCAAGGATGCAGGTGCGACACCGCCTTCTAACGATTGGACCTGGGAGGATTGGAAATCTATTGCGGAGGATGTGCATGGCAGCACTGGCCAGTACGGTACTCAAGCTTTAGATGTAGCCAACATGTTTACTTATTATGCGCGCCAGCATGATCAGAAGCTGTACAATCCGGAGGGAACCGGTTTAGGCCATGATGACCAAACCTTAGCCGACTTCTTCTCCATGGTATTGGAGCAGCAGGAAAAAGGAACCTACCCGACTCTTGATGTGGTGCTGCAGCACGAAGCGGTTGAAGATCAATTGATCATTCACAAGAAAGCGCCGTTCGACTTTAGATGGTCTAATCAAGTCATTGCTTTGACGAATGCAGCACAACGACCGCTGAAGCTGGACCCGCTTCCAGGACCAGATCATGATAAGGGCGCGTATTTAAACCCATCCATGTTCTTTAGCATCAGCGAATCTTCCAAAGTGAAAGAAGAAGCCGCTAAATTCATTAACTGGTGGACCAACGATATCGAGGCCAATAAGATCCTTAACGGGGAGCGCGGCGTTCCGATTTCATCCGTGGTCCGTGATGCGTTAATGCCGAATCTCGATGAGACGAACCAAATGGTGTATGAATACATTAACTATGTGTCCGAGCACAGCAGCCCCATCGATACCGTTGTGCCTCCAGGTGCAGCCGAAATTGAGAGCGCCCTCTCTGAGGTGCACGAACAAGTCATGTATAAACAGCTTACACCCGAGGAAGGCGCAGCTGAATATAGAAAACGCGCAGAAGAAATCATTGAGAGAAATTCTTAATTGAGATGAACCATCCGGCCCTAATGTTTAGGTTTGACCCAACCTTAGGGCCGATTTCATTCTAAACTGATAGAAAGCGATGGATGTGCGATGGCAAATGAAATGATCAATCAGCCGATCACCAAAGATAGGTCACTGTCATTTCGAAAAAAGCCAATGAAAAAATTAAATGGTAAGGATAATCTCGCAGGCTATCTGTTTATCCTGCCCTTTCTGATCGGCTTTTTCGGACTGACGATCTTCCCCATGGCGATGTCGCTGTATCTCTCTTTTACAGATTACGATATGCTGGGGACACCTCGTTGGATCGGTTTTGACAACTATCAGCGGATGTTTGACGACATGAAGTTTATACAGTCCGTGAAAGTCACGTTGTTCTATGTCATTACGGCCGTTCCTTTTCGTTTAGTCTTTGCCCTTGCCGTAGCGATGCTGCTCGCAAAGGTCGTCCTCATGAAAGGAATGTACCGTACATTATTATACCTGCCTTCCGTTATTGGCGGCAGCGTGGCCATCTCCATCATGTGGCGCCAGCTGTTCGGCAATGAAGGAGCCATCAATTCGATTTTGGGTGCATTAGGTATGCCGACACCTTCCTGGCTGGGCGACCCGAACTATGCCATATGGACCTTGATTCTGCTCTATGGTTGGCAGTTTGGTTCTTCGATGCTCATTTTTTTAGCGGGTTTGAAGAACATTCCTGCGATCTACTATGAAGCGGCTGAAGTCGATGGCGCGAATGCATGGTATCGTTTTAGCAGAATTACGATTCCACTGCTGACGCCGATTATTTTATTCAACGTGGTCATGCAGACGATTCAAGGCTTCATGGCGTTTACGCCAAGCTACATTATTTTTGAGGATGGCCGTCCACTAAACTCAACGCTGCTCTATGTCCTCTATTTGTTCCAGCGAGCCTTTACCTTCTTTGACATGGGCTATGCCTCTGCGATGGCGTGGATATTGCTCCTCGTCATCGGAATATTAACTGCATTGATTTTCAAGAGTTCTTCATACTGGGTTCATTATGAATCAGAGGGAGATAAGTAAGATGAGATGGAATACGAAATTAAATCGAACCATTGTGCAGCAGGTGGTATTAATCCTGTTAACTTTCGCTATGCTTTATCCACTGCTTTGGATGATAGCGGGCTCATTTAAAAGCAATGCAACCATCTTTACGACAGCCCATTCCTTAATTCCGAATCAATTCAATTTTGAGAGCTATCGTCTGGGTTGGAAGGGCTTTGGCAATATCACATTTGGTACATTTTTTATGAATTCAACCGTGATTACGGTGGCTTCAACGATCGGAAGTGTCCTGTCTTCGACTTTGATTGCCTATGGATTTGCACGGATCAAGTTCACCGGCAAGAAGCTCTGGTTTGTCTGTATGATGCTGACGATGATGCTGCCCTTTGAAGTCATAATGGTACCGCAGTATATTATGTTCAACTGGTTTGGCTGGATCAACACGTACTGGCCGCTGATTTTGCCAACCTTTTTCGGCACACCGTTTTTCATCTTTTTGATTATTCAATTCATCCGTACCATTCCTAACGAAATTGATGAAGCTGCCAAAATCGACGGATGCTCCAAATTCATGATTTTTTGGCGTATCATTATGCCTTTGATCGTGCCCGCGATGATGACCAGTGCGATCTTTTCATTCTATTGGCGTTGGGACGACTTTATGGGGCCCCTGCTGTATCTGAATAAGCCGGATCTGTATCCCGTATCTCTAGGACTCCGTATGTTCTCAGATCCCGATGCGGTTACCAATTGGAATTCGCTATTCGCGATGTCTACGTTAAGTATCATTCCGGTATTCATTATCTTCTTTATGTTCCAACGTTACATTGTGGAGGGGATTAGCACAAGCGGTTTGAAGCAATGAGAAGATGAGAATTCCCCTGCTGTACAAATCATATTGTAAAAAATTTACAACGGTGTGAGCGGTTTATAGGGTCCTGCGTCCCGTATTGAGTTATAATTCATCATAGCGTATTCATACAAAGGGGGACATTCCAGGTGGCTGATAAGACGTTAAGGACTTGCAAGAACGGTCACACATACTATAAAAGCGCTGATTGCCCGACATGCCCTACTTGCGAGGCAGAAAGAGTTCCCGAAAGCGACTTTCTCTCTAGAATCAGTGCGCCTGCACGAAGAGCTTGTAACCGCTAAACTAGAATCAACGGATTCCGCTAAATAAGAATGAACAAAACTTACCATACCCTTCCTATTAAGATATCATAGAACTGGTAATTCTAGCATCAGGGGGAAGCGGTATGAGGAAAGA
>NZ_JBHSQV010000158.1:0-34521 GCF_042658665.1 Marinicrinis lubricantis | reverse complement strand
TATACCTTGTAGACGAAATTCGTTCTACCGGGCATCCTGTTGCCTTCTTTAGACTCAAGTGTTCTTGGCCCCCGCTTTGTTCCAGCGACAACGGTAATACGAGGAAATACGGCTTTCACAGAAAAAAAGAAGACCTGCATGAAGCAGGTCTAATCTTCTTCCTCTGGCGAATTTGTACGGCTTTCTTCTTTGAGTACCGTATACATTTCAGCAGCTTCTTCCTTCTTCGTGGTTTCCACAATCTTATCCACTCGAACCGTAACCAGTTTTTGACCGAACTGAATGAGCAACTCGTCTCCAACCTTAACGTTACTGCTGGCCTTGGCTTCCCGGCCATTCACCCAAATGCGTCCCGCCTCGGATACATCCTTAGCGACCGAACGCCGTTTGATTAAACGGGAAACCTTTAGGAATTTATCCAAACGCATTATTTTACAGCTTCTTTTAATTTGTTACCAGCTTTGAAAGCAGGTACAACGGTTTCAGGGATTTTGATTTCGTTACCTGTTTGCGGGTTGCGTCCCACACGACCGGAACGTTTGCGAGTTTCGAAAGTACCGAAACCGATTAATTGCACTTTATCCCCTTTTGCAAGTGCATCCGTTACTTCACCAAGGAAACCGTTCAATACGGCTTCAACGTCTTTTTTGGAAAGTCCGCTTTTCGCAGCAATGTTGTTTACCAAATCTGTTTTGTTCATCTTTCATTTGCCTCCTAATTCATGCTAATGCGAACGAATCAGTGTCCGCACCCTATTTTTAATGTGGCTTTCGAGGATAATATTCTGCCTTTGCGAGGAAATTCCTGCTATTTCGCCAAAGTTTTTTTTCAAAACTCGTATTTTTTTGCTTGCTGCCAGAGATTTTCCATCTCTTCTAGGCCAGTATTTTCCAAATCTTTGTTTTTTAACCTTAATTGTTCCTCGATATAACCAAATCGATGCTTAAATTTGCGATTGGTTTGATTTAAAGCAGCCTCTGGATCGATCTTCAGAAATCTCGCAGCATTGACTGCGGCGAATAGAACATCACCCAATTCCTCAGCTGCATGCTGTGCTTCACCGGATCGATGAGCCTCCTCCAATTCTTGAACTTCTTCGCTCAATTTATCCAGTACGTCCTCCAGTCTCTCCCAATCAAAGCCCACTTTGGCCGCTTTCTTCTGATATTCCACCGCCTTCATGAGAGCGGGAAGTCCTCTCGGAACGCTGTCCAACAGCGATGTCGCTTTACTTTCTGCAGCTTTTCCTTCCTTCTCCTTCTTTTTCATTTCGTCCCAATTCGTCAAAGCTTCTTCGACATTTTTCGCGGAACGCGCTCCGAAAACGTGCGGATGTCTGCGAATCAGCTTTTCATTCAACGTGCGAATGACGTCCCATACATCAAATCCGCCTTCTTCGGATTCAATCTGTGCATGAAGCATGACCTGAAGCAGCACATCGCCTAGTTCTTCCTCCATCGCAGCCGGGTCGTCATCGTCGATTGTCTCGATCACCTCATAGGTTTCCTCAATTAAATATTTGCGCAAGCTTTGATGCGTCTGTTCCCGATCCCATGGACAACCTTCAGGACTGCGGAGTACCCGCACGATGTCGACAAGCTGATCGAATGTCCGATTCAGCACTTCATCCTCTTCCTGCTTCGGAATCCAGATCAGCGAACGATTGCCGTACTGCAAACGGTCAATCTCATATAAAGGAACGCGCTCCATCTTTTCTTCACCCTGGATCCCCAGAGAATGGGCAACCGTCACCTCCATACTGTCGGGATATATGTTCATCAGCGTCAGCTTCACATCAGAAGCGGTAAACGTATCATACACCTGTGTCACGATTGTATGTAAACGAGGATTCAGCTGATTGTGATGCATGCGTCCGGCATCCAGCAGTTGGAATCCGTTCACCGGGTCGAGGCCCAAGCGGAGGAATACTTGGTCAAGGAAGCTCTCCCCTCCCTGAATATCCAATTCAATTCGCTTATGACCGCACTGCTCCCGCAGCAGCATGACCGTCGTTTCAGCGACCGATGGATGGCCTGGAACGGCATACACAACCGCATCCGAGGAGTGCTCCGCTTCCTCCATTAACCGGTGGCAGATTTCTTCATATACTTCCGTGAAATCGTCAAACTGCTCATATACCGAATCGAATGTATCAAATCCAATCTGCTGCTCTCTAAGCCACCTCGTTACCGGATGCTCTTCCGTCCGAAGATACAGCTTCTTAGCCTCCTTTAAGATATCCACAATGCCGAGCGTTAGCTGTTTTTCGTCACCGGAGCCTAGGCCGACGACGATGATTTTTGCTGCCATTTCTTTTCTCTCCTCTCCTTGTGACCTGCCTCTATTTCAATTCCTTAGCTGCCAGCTTGTTCCCGATCAAAGGAATCATGTTCAGTTGATCCCTGTTCAAAACCCCCAGCTTGATTAAGGCCATTCCATACACCAGCGCACCCATCAGCACGGAGGTTAAGGTTACAGCCGTCGCTGTCACTCTAGCGGATAGATCCGGCCAGATCAAACCCATGCTGTAGTCCACGCCTTCCTTCCAGCCCCATACTGCAGCGGCCATAACCACGGTGGAGGCGATCGGTTTCCATAGGTCGTCCTTGAACCGAATCTGGATATAATTGCGCCGAGCCAAGTATATCACGTTCAATGCGGCCGCTGTGACGAAACTGAGCACCGCAGAAAGTGCCGCGCCGCGTATGCCGAAATGAGGAACCCACAACACATTAAGCAGAACCTTCACGCCTGCTGCGGCCAGCAAATGAAGGGCTGGGATTTTTACAGCATCCAGCCCCTGCAGAACGCTGGAGGTCACAATGTTTAGCACACTGAAGGCGATCGTCCATGCGAGCAAGAAGATCGTCCATGTTCCGACAGCATCCTTATAGAGCATCACATTCACCGGCATAGAAAGCAGCGCAAGCCCGGCAGAAGAAGCCAGACCGATGATCCAGCTTATACGCAGTGAATTCCCAACACGAGAAGACAAGCCGCCCCAATCCTTCTTTGCCTTGCTTTCTGCGATGGCCGGAACAATCGCCACCGACATGGAGCTAAACAGCATGGACACCATCTGCATGAGCGGCAGGCCCCTGGCATAAACACCGTATTGCTCTACAGCTTGCTGTTCCGAGAATCCTTGCACAGCGAGCAGTCTTGGCAGGCTAAAGGTGTCGACAATATTCAGAATTGGGACTACGACCGCCCCCAGACAGACGGGAATCGCGTATGCCATCAGCTTTCTAAAGAGCTGGACTGACGAGAGAGGCGGATGCACTTTCTCCTTCATGACGTCGAGATGATTCCGAGAAGACAAACGGATACTTCGTTTTTCCTTGAGCCTGTAATAAAGCATGACAAGGAGCCCTGTCAAGGCACCTACGGCTGAGCCCAGTGTAGCCCCCGCAGCAACCATATCGCTGCTCATGGACCTAGAGGTTGTGTAATATAAAAAGACGACCATTGCCGTCACTCGCAGCAGCTGCTCCCATACTTGAGAAACGGCTGTTGGAATCATGTTCTGCATTCCCTGAAAATAACCCCGCAAGACAGACATCAGGGGAACGAACCATAGCGCGAAGGCTACACTTTGAATCGCCGGTACCGTGTGGCGGTTTCCAATCCATGTTCCAATCAAATCCGCACCGAAATATAGAAAGGCAAAAAAAATAAAGCCCGTTATCGATAAAAATATAGAGGCGTGACGAAGAATACGACCTGCTTCTGCCGTATCGCCGACACTTACGGAATCCGCCACAAATTTGGACACAGCGACCGGAAAGCCCGCCGTCGCTAAAAATAAGATGAGCGTATAAAACGGATATACAATAGAGTAGATTCCGAAAGCTTCATCGCCGCCAATATTTTGCAGAGGTACCTTTTGGAGTACGCCTAGCAGCTTGGAGACCATCGCCGCAGCGCCTAATACCGCCGCTCCCCGGAGCAGCGAAGCCGCGGGATGAACGCGTGAAGGAATATGCTCTTTCATCAGGCACCTCCTTTGTAGACATCCCCATTATATCCCAAACGAGGCAGCTTCAAAAGCGATCAACATTTGTGCTTTCTAGGGAACATGCAGTGGAGTACCATTCCTATGTACAAAAAAAACGCTCCCGTTCCTCTCTTGCCGCAGACTTACGCTGCGACTCATGGAACGGAAGCGATCCGATAGATATCTGTCGATGCCGGAAATTCCACATCCGCATACGCATGGAACGCCTTGCCAAGCTTCTTCGAGCTATTGTTCCATCTGTTTCGCCAAAAAACCTGCCGCTGTTTCAGCCATCTTGATTTCCAGTTGGCTCATATTCACCGATTCATCTTTGCTGAGCAGCAGTACAGCACCAATCGGATCACCGCCAGCAATAATCGGAGCAATGACAAAGGAACTGATTTCTTCGTTTTGATCCTTGATGACATCATATTGACCCGAATTGGTCTCAACCATCGTTTTACGTTGATCCATGCTCATTTCTACAATGGTGCCGACACTCTTCTCCATGTATTCCTTCTTCGATGCGCCAGACACCGCAATGATTTGATCCCGATCTGTAATCATGGTTGTATGTCCAGTACTTTCATATAATGACTCCGCATATTCCTTGGCAAAATCGCCTAGTTCCCCGATCGGTGAATATTTTTTCAGTATCACTTCGCCGTCGCGATCTACGAATATTTCTAATGGGTCTCCTTCGCGAATGCGCAGCGTACGCCGTATTTCTTTAGGTATAACAACCCTTCCGAGGTCATCGATTCTACGCACAATTCCAGTTGCTTTCATGCTTCTTGTTGCCTCACTTTCCTGGAGATTTGTTCACTGGATAATACGTGTATTGTTTTTTTGTTACTGACCATAGTATTCTTCTGCTCCCATTTTCTTATGCATTGAAGCCATTTACGGAAATTGTAGGGAGGATTTCTAGTCTTGGTGCTCTAAGCCGCACGAATCTTATTTTTTCGCAAAAAAAGGGCGATCCCACAAAGTGGAATCCCCTTTTTCTAAACTGCCTATTCTTCAGGCAAATCGATTTCCTTCAAATAAGACCCTAGATCATTCGCTAAAAAGTCTTGGAATTTCTTCTCCACGAGTTCACCCTTTACGATCTCCTGTACGGATGCATCCTCGAAGGTCGGCACATCCCGCTTGTCCACGCGAATAATATGGTATCCGAACTGCGTTTCTACAGGATCGCTAATTTGGCCGACTGGCAGCTCCAATACCGCTTTGCGGAAATCGGCATCCCATTGATTAATATCGGCATCTACATAAGAACCGCCATTATCTTTGGAACCCGGGTCTTCAGAATACTGCTGAGCCAAAGCAGCAAAATCCCCGCCGTCATCCAGCTTCTGCTTGACTTCCTCCGCCAGCTCCAGCGCTTCATCGCTCGTACGTGTGTCTCCGGCTGTAATTAAAATATGGCTCACCGATGCGCTGGTCAGATAAGCATAGGGATCGGCGGCGATTCTTTCCTCGTACTGTTTTTTCATTTCGTCTTCAGTGATACTCTTTTCAAGCTGTGTAATGGCATTGTTTTGAAGCAGCATATACTGCTTGTACTCTTCTTCACTGAGCCCATTGGATTCGAGCAGACTATTCCACTGCTCCTTCAGCTGCTCATTCGCATTCAGCTGCTCCGTAATGGTGGCGTATGCTTCGTCCGCCTCTTTCTTCAATTGATCCATTTCCTCCGCCGATGTTTGCGATTCAAGAATTTTCACTGCTACGTACTGTTTAAGCAGGTCTTCTTCAAAAGTTTCGCTAAGGGCGGCCCTTTGCTCAAAGTAAGGATCGTTCACCTTCTTCATTCCCTTAAATTGATCAAATTCCTCCTGTGTCACCTTCACGACTTCGCCGCCGTCTTTTTCCAGCGTATATTCGGCTACAGCTTGGCCATCTCCTCCGCCTTGAGCGGAGTTCTGATTATTCTCATTGTTCCCGCCGCATGCGGACAAGAGAAGGATGCCGGCCAGCAGTAATACCAACCATGGAATGTTTCGTTTAGGTTGCCGCATTTTGAAGTTCTCCCTTCGATTTTAGTACTTCTGTATATTGTGCCATAAAACGCAGCAAAAGTTCCATCGCTTGCTCGCTGCTCATGCCTCTGCAGCCGACAGATATTTTAATCTCCGAGCCGGCGCTGATCTTCATCCGCTTCTCGTACTGGAGACTGATCTCAAACAGCTTTTGACCGTCAATATTCGAGTTCTGTTCTGGATCGATCGTGATGACAATCTCATCGCCCTTCTGAATGACAGACAAGATCCGATATAAGCTGCCATACACCTTCAGTCTTGCAACATCAATTAAATTAGAAACCGCCTGTGGCGGGTCTCCGAACCGATCGATCAGTTCATCCAGCAGATCATCCGCTTCATCCAGCGACTGAACGGCGGCGACCTTTTTGTATATTTCGATTTTCTGCATGCTGTCGTAAATATAATCCGAAGGAAGGTAAGCGTCGATATTCATATCGATCTGAGTAGACACGGCCTTCTTCTCCGGCTCCGCTTTGCCGTCCATCAAATCTTTCCGTTTTTGAATTTCTTCCGCCAGCATTTGCGAATACATGTCAAATCCGACAGAGGCGATATAACCGTGCTGTTCCGATCCAAGTAAATTACCCGCTCCGCGGATGGCCAAATCCCGCATCGCGATTTTAAATCCTGAGCCGAGCTCCGTAAATTCCTTGATCGCCTGTAATCTCTTTTCAGCCACTTCCGTCAGTACTTTGTCACGTTGATACGTAAAATATGCGTAGGCAATTCGATTGGAACGGCCTACACGTCCCCGCAATTGATACAGCTGGGACAAGCCTAATTTATCCGCATCATGTACGATTAATGTATTCACGTTCGGAATATCCACGCCGGTTTCAATAATGCTCGTACTGACCAGCACATCATACTCGCCATCCAGGAAATCGAGTATCGTCTTTTCGAGTTCCTGCTCCGACATCTGCCCGTGACTGACGGCAACCCGTGCGTCGGGAACGAGCATGGAAATCTGTTCAGCCATTTGGTATATCCCCTGCACTCGATTGTACAAGTAATACACTTGGCCGCTGCGTGACAGCTCCCGTTCAATCGCTTCCCGCACCAAGGTCGGGCTGTATTCCAGCACGTAGGTTTGCACAGGGAAACGGTTTTCCGGAGGCGTTTCGATAACAGATAAGTCTCTGACGCCCAGCATCGACATATGCAGCGTCCGCGGAATCGGCGTTGCTGTCAAGGTCAGCACATCCACATTCGTCCGCAGCTGCTTCAGTTTTTCTTTATGCGTCACGCCAAATCGCTGCTCTTCATCGATAATAAGCAATCCTAGATCTTTAAACTGCATATCCTTGGAAAGCAATCGATGCGTCCCGATCACAATATCAACGGTACCTGCTTTCAGCCCCTTCGTCGTTTCGTTCTGCTCCTTGCGGCTTCGAAAACGGCTGAGCACCTCAATATGGAACGGATAATCGCTGAAGCGCTCCTTGAACGTCTCATAATGCTGCTGTGCTAAAATGGTCGTCGGCACCAGTACAGCAACCTGCTTGCCTTCGATGGCCGCCTTGAATGCAGCTCGAATCGCAACCTCCGTCTTTCCATATCCTACGTCTCCGCACAGAAGGCGATCCATCGGATACGGCTTCTGCATATCCTTCTTTATTTCCTCTATCGCTCGGAGCTGATCCCTTGTCTCCTCATATGGAAACATCCCTTCAAATTCCTTCTGATAAGGCGTATCCTTGGAAAACGCATACCCCTGCGTCGATTGCCTTTCCGCATACAACTTAATTAAATCATCGGCGATGTCTTTTACGGAGGAACGCGCTTTATTCTTCGCCTTGGTCCACTCTGTACCGCCTAATTTATAAATTTTCGGCTCTTTATCCTCGGCCCCTACATATTTCTGAACGAGATGGATTTGATCTATCGGAACCGACAGCTTGTCACCGCCGGAATACATAATATGAATATAGTCTTTATGGATTCCGTTAATTTCCAGCGTGCCGATGCCGACGAATTTACCGATACCGTGGTTGACATGAACGACATAATCGCCTTCCTTCAGCTCGGTATAGCTTTTAATCCGCTCTGCATTCTCCATCTTTTTCTCAATTTTTTTCGCTTTTCTCTGCTTCTGCGAAAAGATCTCGCCCTCGGTTATGACCGTCAGCCTTGCTGCAGGAAACTCATAACCGGCCAGCAGGTTACCGTTTAAAACTTTAGGCTCTTCAATATCATAATCGCGCAATATCCGCTTCAATCGTTCAACCCGATCCTCACCATTGGCGAGCATCAAAATATCAGTGCCTGATTTTTTCCAGCGCTCCATTTCTGCCTTCAAAACGTTCATCTGTCCATGGAAATTTTGCATCGCGCGGCACATGAAATTTACAATGTTTTGAGGTTGAGTTTGGGGAATTTGTCTTAAAAACAATGACGAATACAAAACAGAAAACTTCCCGTACTGAAATTGCGATTCATACGTTTTGCTCAGCACAAGGCTCGGCAGCGATTCCCCGTTTTGAAGCATGAGAGCCACGGATTCCGCTTCATCCTTCTCCATTTGCTTAGCGGTTTCCAGCAGCCTCATCGGTTCATCCATGAGAATAAAGCTATCTGGATCGATATAATCAAGCAGCGTATGCCGCTCCGGATACAGCAAGGATATATATTTAAAAATACCTTGGAAATACATTTGCTGGCGCAGCATCTCGATATCTTTTCCGAGTACCTCCAGCAGTTTTTCCTTAGCAGATCTGTCATTCATTTTAGAAAGCTGGACTTGCAGCAAATCATATACATGGTCGGCCGCGTTTTGGAAGCGCTTTATATCCGATATAATTTCACGACAAGGAATAATGGTAATCCATTCGTGGGTTTGCGTCGAGCGCTGTTCCACGGGGTCAAAAGAACGAATCGAATCAATCTCGTCTCCAAACCATTCCATTCGATAGCCGTGTTCCGTTTCTAATGGATAAAAATCCACAATCCCGCCTCGGACGCTCATTTCACCCGGTGCTTCGACCCGATCCGTTCGCTCATAACCAAGCTCCACTAAATGCTGGGTAAAAGCTTGAATTGAAATTTCCTCTCCTACCTTAATTGTCAGCTGTTTAGCAGCGAATACTTCCTTACTTGGAAGCAGCTTGCGCACACCGGCATAAGGAACGATAAGGACGCCACTAAAGCCGGCTGCTAGTTTAGAAAGCACCTTAATCCTTTGCCCCTGCATCTCAGGACTGGCAATCGCGGATTCGGTGACCGTGATCTCATTGGCAGGGTAAAGCAGCACATCGCCTTCTGGCAGC
The DNA here is from genome assembly GCF_042658665.1 of Marinicrinis lubricantis. NCBI lineage: Bacteria > Bacillati > Bacillota > Bacilli > Caryophanales > Paenibacillaceae > Marinicrinis > Marinicrinis lubricantis. Next base: position 25,210 of record NZ_JBHSQV010000158.1, on the reverse strand, counting down.
AGCTCCTCCATATCTTCAGCAATTTTTTGGGCGGAGAACATGTTGTGCGTGATAATAACCATCGATCTATTCAATTCCCGATGGAGCACGGCTGCCATCACCTGACGAGACGATCCCGCCAGTCCGCATACCAGCTGCTCCTTCATCCCCGACTGGATGCCCGCCACGATGGAAGCAAAATCAGAATCTTGCACAAAATACTTTTGAAGTGTTTCGAGCATCTACTTAAGGAACCTCCCCACAAAAATATCCCAAAGTGACTAGATCCAATTCTGGTCGGGTCATCTTCGGGGTATGACTGCATCTCATTTTCATGCAAAAATAACTTCCCTCTAAACTGGATGTAAACCTAATGTATGCCGGCAGCCGGGAAGCTATAACTCCAGTATAGCCCTGCCGCATAACAAGTAAACTTTAGCCGTTATACTTTCCCATCACTTTCTCGAACGGATCATCCAGCATCGCCCGCATCGCCGCACAGGTGTGATCTATCGCGGCTTGCAGAGGCTCCCTCTCTGATTTAGGAAAGGAAGAAAGCACATAGTCGGCAATATTCCATCCTTTTTCTGGCCTGGAGATCCCTATCCGGATCCGATTGAACTGCTGAGTACTTACATGCTGTATAATCGATTTGATTCCGTTATGTCCGCCCGCACTGCCCTGATATCTCAGGCGGATCTTCCCTACTTCAGTATCCAAATCGTCATAAAGCACCACCATTTCTTCCAGATCCGCTTTATAGTAATCTAGAAAAGCTCTAACCGATTCTCCCGATAGATTCATATATGTCATCGGCTTGATTAAGACAACCTTCTGTCCATCAATATGTCCTTCTGCGATGTCTGCTCTGCACTGTTTTTTATTAAAGGATAGTCCCCACTGCTCGGCAAATTGATCGAGCGCCATAAAACCGACATTATGCCTTGTGTCCTCATACTGCTTACCGGGGTTTCCTAAACCGACAAACCATTTCATTGATTCCTCCCCCTTCCTGCTCCGATTCATCAAAAATTCATAGAAATATTTTTATCATAGATGAAACGATTCGACTCTCTCGATTGTCATCATTATGAAATAAACGAAAAGCGGGTGATTGTGAGTGTATTATAATGGGCAAACGCTGACGCAGGATGTTCATTTCCAGGACCATATTGAGCATGGGGTTCCTGTTCAAATCTACAACCATGAAATGCACTATGATATTGGTTTTATCGAACATTACGATGAACATTATATCGTCGTCAACAATACGCCTTATGCTAGAGAGTGCTACCGATTCGTATCGAGACCTGGATATTAGACAAAGATAAAATCATATGAATATCCTGTTCTTTTGACAAACGCGTGATGGGTTACACTCATCTTGAAAGGATCCGAGTGTAACCCTGATATGGCTCACCTTTAAACTTCTACTGGCTTCTCTTGCTCCGCGTCTGACCTCTCGCCTTGCGCCTCATCGAGCGCTTCAGCTTCTTCCTCTTCTAACTTCTGAACCGCCAATACCGTAACAATGACTTCCGAACCCTCTTGCTGCAGTTCCAACCCAGCTGGCAAAGGCACTTCCTCTGCTGTTAGGCTTTCTCCTGCATGCAAATGCTGAATATCCACTTCAATTCGCTCCGGCATTTCTGTAGGCAAACAGCGGACGAGAACGGAGTGATGCTGAACCTGAACCATACCGCCCTCTTGCTTCACCCCTACAGGGTCGCCTTTGAAATGCAGAGGAATGCTCGTTTCGACTTTCTCGTTCATTTGTATTTGATGGAAATCAATATGCAGAATATTGCGGTTAATCTCATCCCTCTGGATCTGCTGAATCATGGTGGGAACCGTTTTACCGTCCACTTGAAGCTGTATGATTTGATTTGCAGCCGTTTGAAGCAGCGGCATGATTTCCTTTTCCGGCACCATAATATTTACATTGCCGATTTGTTTTCCATAAACCACAGCAGGAACATTTCCCGACCCCCGCAGCGCTTCCAACTGCGATGCGGTCTGCTTAGCGTCCCTTGTTGCTGCATGAATCGTTGTTACCATAGGAAAATCCTCCTGTTCAGGTAGATACATTAATACTGTACCCTGAACAGGAGGTTTCCAATCAGCTTTCGAACAATTTGCTGATCGACAGCTCTTCGTGTATACGGATAATCGCCTCTCCCATCAGGGGAGCGACAGACAGCACATTAATTTTGGAGGACGGAGATCGCTTTTCCAGCGGAATCGTGTTGGTCACAACTACTTCTTTAAGAGGAGATTCATCGATCCGCTGCATCGCAGGGCCAGAAAGCACGGGGTGTGTACAGCATGCATACACATCCTTGACACCTTTTTCTTTCAATGCATTGGCTGCTAATACAATGGTGCCGGCCGTATCAATGATGTCGTCAATGAGAATCGCTGTTTTGCCTTCAACTTCACCGATGATATTCATGACCTCAACTACATTCGGCTCAGGGCGACGCTTATCGATGATTGCTAGAGGAGCGGCAAGGTAATCTGCCATCTTCCGTGCGCGTACAACACCGCCATGGTCTGGTGAGACGACAACAATGTCATCCAGCTGCTTAGACTTAAAATATTGACCTAAAATCGGAACGCCGAGAAGCTGGTCAACGGGGATATCGAAAAAGCCTTGAATTTGCGTGGCATGAAGATCCATTGCAATGAGCCTGTGTGCTCCTGCTGTCTCGATCAAATTCGCGACCAGCTTCGCCGTAATCGGATCTCTCGAGCGGGCCTTACGGTCCTGTCTCGCATAGCCATAGTATGGCATCACCACATTAATGGTTTTAGCTGATGCCCGCTTCAGGGCGTCAACCATCACCAGCACTTCCATCAAGTGATCGTTGACTGGCGCACAGGTGGATTGAATGACAAAGACATCCGACCCGCGGACACTTTCATTAAGCAGCACCTGGATCTCCCCATCACTAAACGTCTCTACCTTGGAATCCCCTAAAGGAATTCCAATGACATCGGCGATCTCCTTGGCCAGTTCTGGACTGGCATTGCACGTAAATAACTTTAGTTTTGAATCTGCGTACGACACTTACCGTTCCTCCTGTTTGCTGTAGCCGCTATTTGTTAGATAGGTGAATCCATTTCATAAATATTGCATCGTCATTCAATCTTGATCGAAGCAGCAAAAGGTATTATGAAATTGATTTAAGTATGATTGATGATGATTATGATTTCGATTTGTTCTGCTGCTCAATGCGTTTTTTTAGTTTTGATGCATAACCGGATTTGGTCGTTTGTCTTGCACGGGCTATTGCCAATCCGTCTGCATCCACGTCCTGTGTAATCGTCGATCCTGCGACAACATACGCATTCTTGCCGATTTTGACAGGTGCAATCAGATTGGAATTGCTGCCGATGAACGCCCCGTCCTCTATGGTTGTTGTATGTTTGCGCAAACCATCGTAATTCGCTGTAATGGTTCCGCAGCCGATGTTTACGCCGCTGCCGACAATAGCATCTCCGACATAGCTAAGATGAGGGACCTTGCTGCCCGAACCGATAACCGATTTCTTGATCTCTACAAAATCGCCGATTTTCACCTGGTCCGAAATTTCTGAGCCTGGGCGAATATATGCAAACGGCCCCACCTGGATGTCCGAACCCAGCTTGGATTCTGCGATGACAGACTGCTTCACACTGCAGCTGTCTCCGACGATCGTATCCGCCAACTCGCTGTTTGGACCGATGAGACACCCTTCCCCAATCTGCGTTTTCCCTTTTAAGATAGTGTTGGGCAATAACGTCGTATCCATACCAATTTGAACGTCAGCATCGATATAGGTGCTGTCCGGATCGATGATGGTTACACCATTTCTCATGTGCATTTCCGCAATCCGTCTTCTCATCAATCGTTCGGCTTCCGAAAGGGCCACACGGTCATTAATACCGATGGATTCTTGTTCATCCTCCAAAATATAACCCTGCACTAATTCGCCTGAAGCTCTTAAGATGCCGATCACATCCGTCAAATAATATTCCTGCTGCGCATTTTGATTCGTGACCTTGGCCAGTGCCTTAAACAGCTTTTGGTTGTCAAAGCAGTATGTTCCCGTGTTGATCTCGCGAATGCTGCTTTGTTCTTCCGTGCAGTCCTTCTGTTCCACAATGCTTTTGACACTACCATCGGTATCTCTTACGATTCGTCCATAACCGTGAGGCTTTTCAAGTTCGGCAGTCATAATTGTAGCGGCCGCTCCCGTGCGTTCATGCAGATCCATCATCTGCTGCAGAGACTCATGGCGAATTAACGGCGTGTCGCCGCATACAACGAAGGTCGTCCCCTCTTCTTCACTAAGCAATTCCTTGGCCTGCAGCACCGCATGGCCAGTACCGAGCTGCTCTTGCTGCAGCACAAATTCCGCTTGTCCGTCCAAACACTGCTGAACCGCTTCTGCTCCGTGACCAACGATAACCACTGTTCGGTCTGCGTTTATATCATTTAACAATTTGATGACATGACCTACCATAGGAACGCCGCATACAGGATGCAGCACTTTATATAGCTTGGATTTCATCCGCTTACCTTGGCCAGCCGCCAAGACGATGCCTATTCTTTTCTTCAAAGTAAAACCCTCCCTGCGAATTTGTTGAAGCAGGATACGGCGATACTGCGCCTTTTATGAATATATCTTACTTTGACTAAAAAGAAAAGAGAGCCATACGGCTCCCTTGATTTCAACAATAACTTGTTATGCGCCTTCCTCTATAACATCTTCTTCTTCAGAAGCTGCACGCTCATACTCGGCAAGCACGGCGCTTTGGATTTTTTCACGCGTCTCGGAAGAGATAGGATGGGCAATATCTCTAAACTCACCATCTGGCGTTCTCTTACTCGGCATGGCAACAAACATACCATTATTCCCATCAATGACGCGAATATCGTGAACTACGAATTCGTTGTCAATCGTAATGGATGCAATCGCCTTCATTCGCCCATCTGAGTTGACTCGGCGGAGCCTCACATCAGTAATTTGCACTCAAGTTCACCACCTTTTCCTATCAAAAAAGACTTGGTGTATAATTCCACATTTTAGGGCAAACTCCTTCTAATTTGATGAAAAATTTTAGAAATATTTCGATTTTTGCTCATTCTTTAATGTTTTCGACAGGAATCGATGCAATCAGCTCAATTTCTACTCTTACATCTTTAGGCAGCCGTGCCACTTCCACGGTCGAACGAGCTGGTTTATGCGTGCTGAAATACTCCGCATACACCTCATTCAATAAAGCGAATTCATTCATGTCTTTAATAAATACCGTCGCTTTTATCACATCGTTAAACGTACAGCCCGCCTCTTTTAAAATAGCCTCTAGATTACGGAATACTTGGTGAGTCTGCTCTACGACTCCGCCTTCCACGACTTGCCCATTTAAATCGAGCGGGATTTGGCCTGAAGTAAACAGCATGCCTCCTGTGATCACCGCTTGAGAGTAAGGTCCAATCGCTGCGGGAGCCGAAGCTGTGCTCAAAGTTCGTAATGCCATAATTTGTTGTCCTCCTTCATTCTCCTTGGATAGGGGTAAAATAGTTGCCTGGTTTTACGGTTACAGCTTTATTCTTTACATCCACCATCGTTAAGTCCGCTAGGGAAATGTAATCCTCTATCAGCAGTTCACGTTGATCCGGATCCTTCGCTTCCACGAAAACGCCAACACCGCCAACATGAGCATTAAATTCCTGCAGCAGATCCATCATCCCGCGAATCGTACCGCCGGCTTTCATAAAATCGTCGATGATGAGTACATTCGACCCTTCCTGCAGCGCTCTTCGTCCAAGCGACATCGTCTGAATCCGTTTGCTTGATCCTGAGACATAGTTAATACTTACAGCCGAACCTTCGGTTACTTTATTATCTCGTCTTACAATGACAACCGGAATATTCAGGTGTGTCGCCGTCGCATACGCAAGTGGGATTCCTTTCGTTTCCACGGTCATCACGCAATCAAAATGCTGATCAGAAAAAGCGGATGCGAATATTTTACCTACTTGATTAAGCGTTCGCGGCTGTCCCAAAATATCAGACATATACAAATAACCGCCAGGCAAAATGCGTTCAGGCTGGCTAAGCTCTGCACAAATGTCTTCCATCATTTGAAACGCGCCTTGGCGAGATATCCTCGGTATGTATTTAACGCCACCCGCCGCACCGGCCAATGTCAGCAGTTCGCCGACATCCTCGATTTCGAACAGTTCTTTAATAATCGCTAAATCTTCACTGATGGAGGATTTTGCCGATTGATAACGATCCGCAAAATAAGTGAGAGGCACCAAGGTGTGGGGGCGGGCAATCAAATATTGGGTCATATCAATGATTCGGTACGGTCTTTTTAATTTTTTCATGTCCAATATCCCCTAAATATGAATACTTCGATATTTGAATCCATTTCATCATACCTGTTGCTGCTTTGTAAAAACACATATTGTATTTATGGTTCGGTGTTTTAAATCAAATGATGCAATGAATTCACCTTGTTTCCGAACTATTAACAAGAATATACCATTTTTATACGTCTTTGTTCAAGAAGTATTCCATTTTCATGTTAACATTCTTACCACGTATACCTGTTTACAAAATCCTCTTAATCCGTTATAAATCCTGGCGACCTTCGATTCACGGCTCACCAGCCCGAATACGGTCGGCCCGCTGCCGGACATGAGTACACCGTCCGCCCCCATCCGAATCATGGCTTGCTTTAACTGCTGGACTTGAGGATACCGGTCCAGCGTAACCTCCTCAAGCACGTTCCCCATATGATCACAGAGCATATGAAAGTCTTTATTCCGGATGGCTTCGAGCACCTTGCCCGTATCCGGATGGCTGCGAATGGAGTCGGCCTTTAGCTGTCCATAAATCTCCGCGGTGGATACATTAATCGGAGGCTTCGCGAGCACCACCCAGCACTGCGGAGGTGCAGGAAGCGGTTCAAGTACTTCTCCTCTTCCTTTGGCGAGCGCCGTTCCTCCTGTTACGCAGAATGGAACATCCGAACCCAGCTCTTCTCCCAGCTTCTTTAGTTCTTCTATCGGTATGTGCAGCTTCCACAACCGATTCAGCCCTCTCAAAGCGGCTGCCGCATCACTGCTTCCTCCTGCTAGACCAGCAGCCACGGGTATCTTTTTATTTAAATGGATGTAGACGCCTTTCCGCACATCATATCTCTCTTTAATCAACTTAGCGGCCTGAAAAGCTAAGTTTTTTTCATCAAGCGGAATATAGCCGGCCTGACTAGATATAATAATCGTATCCCGAGGGAGTTCCTCCATTTCGAGACGGTCCGCCAAATCCACCATCGTCATCACCATCTCTACCTCATGATAGCCATCCTCGCGCTTTCGAAGTACATCAAGGCTCAAATTAATTTTGGCTGGAGCCTTTTCGTAGATTTTCATGAAGTCACCCCCGACATTCCCCAATTAACATTTCTCGTTGTTCTAAAAGCCTTGTCTTCATAGATCCAAACCATACGATGGATCCTGAAAATGATCCTCGGATGCGTGGTCTATCGGCCTTTTCAAACATTCTGCTTGTTATAACTATATCAAATGCCATAAAAAAAAGCTAAAGGCAGGTCAGCCTTCAGCTTTGGAGCTGTGCAGATTGTAAATTATTAGGATTCAGGTCCTCTAGACATATGTTGGTTAGGATCCGTCTGTTCTTGATAGGATGCATACTGCCCAACCTGCTGAGGGTATGGATTATAGTTTGGCTGCATAGGGGCTTGTGTGTTGTTGTAAGGCTGCTGCGGAGCTTGGGCTTGATACTGCTGCTTGGATGCCTGCTCTGCGATTTGAATCGCCCTCTTGATCATATTGCCTGCATCTTTTGTTTTAATGCCGCCCCATCCTTCCTTTTGCACCGTTTCGTAAAAGCCTAGATCTTTAGCTAGCTCATATTTGAATTGGTCTGACATGACAGACCTTCTTCTGCGGCTCATATAAGGTCATCTCCTTTGTCCAGATGGTGGTCGCCTTTTTATTATTTCAATGCGTAAGGAAATGCATACTTCCAAAACAACCCACTGACAACCACGAGAACTGTAAAATTCCGAATGGAGCTGGTATATCCGTTGATGACAATACAGGGAATTTATGAAGAAAACACAAAAGCAGTGGAAGATATATAAACTCTTCCACTGCCTTTATGCACCATTCATTACTGCTGTACATAGGAAATGCGAACTTGTCCATCATCGCTGCAAACCATCACTTCTACGGATTCCGTCAAAATATCAGCGTAACTGTATGAAACCCGTTTAAAGGCGTGCTGGTCTTGATCCAACTTCACAATGAAGACGGATGGATACGTCTCTTCCAGCACTCCTGTTCTTTCGATCGTCTTTCGGCGGCCGCCGTTGGCCTTTAACAATACTCTGGATCCCACATGTGATTCCAAGCTTCGCTTAATATCAAGCAAAGTGTTTTTTGCCATGTTAGTACCACCTCTTTCCTCATTATTATATCGGAAAAAGGGTGGTTTGTCAAACAAGCTAATTATTATAACAGTCGGTTAAACAGATTGTCAATGATCAAATTTATTGTCTTATGCAAAATGAACCTTTCCTTATCGCGATTCCATACTCTCAGACACAGGTTTTCGCGAATATGAACAGCTTATGGATATGCACAAGCATGCATTACATATGCTGAATATTGGGTAAACCGATTCGGTAACTTCCACGCGTTTCAATCCCGCCCATTCCTTTTATTCCGCTGACGGTATTACTGATGACATCCATCATGTTCACGCTCTCCTGTATGGAAGTGTACGAAACTTTGCAGGCAATTTGTACGGGATCGAGCGCATGTATCAATATTCTGCCGGGTGAGCTGGCAAAATTGGCTCCAGCTTGCAGAAGCGCCTCGAAGTGGGATTGACATGCACCGGCAATCACCGTTAACGTATCTATATTTTTCTCGAATTGCCTTGCCGCTCGGATCGCTTTGACGAAATGAGTCGAATTTTTATAACTGGACAGGTGATACTTATTTTGCTCTGCTTCACTTTTGATCATTCCGTCGTGCCCCGTAATGACTACAATGTCCGGTCTGCTGTTAGGCAACAAACGCAAGAGGGCATCAGCCATATCCTTCTCCGCGACATAATGTCCTTCGACCGGCACTTTGAGCCGTCTATAAAGATCCATGCTCTTGCGCAAGTAGGACGCATCCCCATCGAGATGAAGGACCTTTCCGGGAACTTCGAAATAGGAAGATTCCAAACCCGCCTCACCCATCGTGCGCATTTGTTTCTCTACCTGCACTTTACGAAATTGTTCCATTCGTTTTCTCGTTTCGGTAAAGCGTAAATCATAGCCGAGTGCTGCCGAATTCGAGAACGTCCCTTCAACCCTTTCCAGATCGCTTAAAGGTGCATCAGCAATTAATCGAAACTCGACACCGCGTAATACAGCCGTATTTTGGATGATATATTCGATTCGAAAGATGACATCTTTTCCGTAAGATATACGGACACAATAATCTCCCTGTTTCATGCTGCATCCCTCCTGCGACTATCATATGGTCGTTTATCACGATCGGTTCCATATTTTCAGTCTCAGAACGAAGCAGCGTGGAATATCCAGGAGCATCGGCCTAACGCTCCATCTCCTTGCGAATCTCCTCGCTCAAAGTTGCGAATTCCTGCATGGACAATGTTTCTCCGCGGCGGCTGGGTTCAATCCCGCACCGGTGCAGCAGATCCGTTAACTGCTCCTTTTGTTGTTTAGAAAAGAAGCGAGTGACTAAATTGTTGTACAGCGTCTTTCTTCTTTGGGTAAACGCAGCCTGCACAACCTGGAAGAAAAAGTCGGGATCCTTTACGTTTACCGGCGGCTGCTGACGCAATGTGAGACGCATGACGGCCGAATCCACATTCGGCTGAGGAATAAATACGGTACGAGGCACATTCATAACCAGCTTTGCCTCGCAATAATACTGGATCGCTATACTCAAACTGCCATAATCCTTGGTTCCTGGACTGGCAGTCATTCGTTCGGCCACTTCCTTCTGAATCATTACAACAATATGCTCAAAAGGAACGTTCGATTCCAGCAGCTTTAATATAATCGGTGTAGTAATATAGTAAGGCAGATTAGCGACGACGCTGACTTTGCCGAATCCCCGAAACTGCTCCTGCATTAACTGATGGAGATCAGTCTTTAATATATCCTCATGAATGACAACTGCATTCGGATAAGGGGCTAAGGTTTCCTGCAAAATGGGAACCAATCGGCGGTCAATTTCCACTGCTGTCACCTTTCCGGCGGCGCGAGCCAAATATTCGGTCAGCGCTCCGATACCGGGGCCGATTTCCAGAGCCCCTTTGGTCTCATCTAATTCAGCGGCCGCAACGATATTCCGAATCATGTTTTGATCCGTCAGAAAATTTTGTCCGAGGCTCTTCTTCATTGAAAAATCATGTTTCCTGACGATTTCCTTTGTTCTCGTCGGGGTCGAAATGAATTCATTCGATTGACTTCGCGTCACTTCCATCATTCCTTAGTCTCTATTTGTCGAACAGCCGCCTCGAACTCCTCTTTCGAAATTCGGAACTGACTGCATCTTTTCAAAAATTGCTTCCCGTTGCAAACTCCTATACGCAGAAGCTTGCCCATCTCTTCCCGTCTTCTGGCTGCCTCTGGATGCATCACCAGCCTCGCTTCCATCAAATCAGCCATCGTAATGGCACTAGGCGAATCATCTTCAAGATGGGGCTCTGCAGTGTGCACATGCTCCAGCGCTCGCCTAATAGCTTCTGGAGAGGCATGCTCAACCCCAACCTTCCCTTTCGCCTTTGCTTCCTGTACATTCAAGAAAGCGTGCTTGCATCCCGGCACATGCTCCGATATGATGCTGCGAATTCGTTCCCCCGGATGATCCGGATCGGTAAAAATAATGACTCCCCTGCGTTCTTGCGCCAGACGGATCGTATGCAGAACATGTTCGTCTATGGCTGAACCGCCTGTCTCTATTGTATCTGCGTTAACGGCTCTCTTCACCGCTACCGTATCATCCTTACCCTCAACGACAATAACTTCTTTGATCATACTTTGATCCCTTCATATGATTTTATGAATCCGCCCATCTCATCCATTTATTTTACCACACGTCTACGATATATTTTCATTATTCCTTTTCCGCTTTAGCTGATTTTGCCGCTGCAACCCAATACAAATATTCCCGTACCTTGAGAGCTTACGTGAATCCTCAGCACTCTAAGGTCGTAAAAAAAAGAAAGGGGCTGCTCCCCTTTCCAATGAATTATCCTCTATGAAGGTTTATTCGGCCCAATGACATAGACAGTGTAGCCCTTTTTCCTGCCAAACTGCTTGGCTTCAGACGTGCTCTCCATATATACATCGATATGATTGCCCTTCACCGCGCTGCCGGTATCTTCCGCTTTGCGGAAGCCTAGGCCCTCAATGTAGATCCACCAGCCGATCGGTATGACTTTAGGATCTACAGATACGGTGCGTCCTTCCTGTACTTTCGTGCCGGAATACGTAATACCGTATCCAGGATCACCCTCGCTTTTTCCTGTCGAACCTGCGCCTGCATCATAAGCAGTCAATTCCACGTCCGTAAGCACTTTTTTATAATCGAAGGTAACTCCGTCAATCGTTACCTCATCAACGGATGGCGAGGACGCCGACAAAATGGCAACAGGATTTTTCGTTCCGACAGCAACCACTTCTTCTACCGGCTCCTGCAGCACGTTTTTTTCGACCATTTTCTTGGAAACCACTTTCCCGTCAGCGATCGTCGTCTCCACCTTCGAAACGAGAACGCCTTCCTGCCCTTCCTGCACTAACTGCTCTTTGCCTTTGAGCAAGCTGTTGTCTTCTTTTTTCACCGTCTGAAAAGGAATGGCATGCTGCACTTCCTCCACCTTCGTTTCGACTTGTACGACAGTGATCTTTAACTGCTCCTTAACAGGATTTGATGCATCAGGAAAGATCTTATCATCTGCATCAAAGGCAATATCTAAGTCTTGTAAAGCTTCTCCAACCGTATCGGCTGTTGTATATTTTGTTTCGGTCTTCCCGCTCGAAGTAACCTGTACAGCCTTAGCGGTTTCAATTTCAATAACGGATTTATGCTCTAATTCTGCATTAAGCGGCAAACTAACAACATCGTGTTCACCTAATTTCACTGACTGTTCTTCCAGCAGCCCCTGTACAGTTGCTTCCTTTGTTTGCACCTGCTTTTGCACTCCGTCAATCGTTAATGTGACAGATTTGCTGTCGGTGCCATGAAGCAGAATGAAGAACAGCAGGGAAACAGCGATCAATGAGAAACAGGTGATTAACCACCATTTTTTGTTCTCATGCTTCCATCGAATTGCGAAAGACATTGCGGATGATCGCTTCACTGAGGCCGTTTCCTTTTGAGTTTGAAACGTCACTCGTTTAGCCCTCCTTCAAAGTCCCGCCGTAAATGTTACGCATGATGCAATATACTTGACGCGACTATTCAGTTTATTGAATCTTCCACTTCAAGGGATGGTACGGCTCATCCTCGTCCATGACATCAATGTATGTGCATAGACTCCGATCCATTCCAACCGTTCGTCTATTAAGGGGATGATCCTTGCTAGAGAACGTGATTCCATTAACCTTTCATGGTCATCATCAAATACGTGTGCTGTCACTTCCGGAAATGATCAGCTGATGTCGATTCACATATTTAAAACCTGTCTATTTACCAAAAAGGAATTTCAAAAAATAAAAAGAGCCTGCGAAAAGAGGAACTCTTGTCGCAGACTTGTACGATTTTTGTCCAAGTCATAACCTTTGCGAGGCAGTTCACCTTTTCACGCTTACGAGGTTAGCTGTCGGATTCGGGCCTAAGCAGCAAGCCCTATTAGTGTCTAGTCAACACCAAACTCACCCCAAAGTGGATTCAGACTAGTAACTTGTCTTCACCACGATAAAATGGGTCCCCCGTTTTCTTGCAAAGAAACTAAGCGATGATGGTTCAATGGAATCAATATGAAGTTTCTAAGAAAAGATGATAATCGCTTTCCGGACCAGTGTAAAGCAGGTAAAAACGGAAATTGGCGGTTAATTTCCGCCCAAAATCACCTTGATCACCATTTTTTCAAAGATAATAATTGTTTGTTGCATCCTCACTTGAAATTTCAACGCTTTACAGGCATATATTAATTTATTCCAAACAACTTTTTGGCATTATTCCCAGTTTGTAGTACAATTTCCTCAAAACTGACCCCTCTTAACTCAGCGGCTGCCAATGCGACTAACTTTACAAAACCCGTTTCGTTTCGCTTTCCCCTATTTGGGTGTGGTGCCAAATAGGGGCAATCTGTTTCCACCAACAAACGGTCCATCGGTACCTTCTGAAGCACCTCTTTAGGCTGTTTTGCATTTTTAAATGTAATGGGTCCTCCGAAAGAAATATAAAAATTCATATCCAGGCACTGCTTCGCCGTCTCCCAGCTCCCCGAATAGCAATGCATCACACCGCCGATTTCCGATGCGCGTTCTTCCTTCAATATCTGCACGACATCATGATGCGCATCACGGTTATGAATAACGATCGGCAGCTTAAGCCGCTTCGCCAACCGGATCTGTTCCCGGAACACCTGCTGCTGTACATCCTTTGGAGACGTATCCCAATGGTAATCCAGACCCATTTCTCCGAGCGCGACCACCTTCGGATGGCGCGTTAATTCCTCAATCCACTCGAGGTCTCCTTCCTTCATAAACACCGCATCTACTGGATGCCAGCCGATCACTCCATAGATAAAATCATATGTGTCAATCAGTTGAATCGTAGACTGTATCGTTTCCCGATTAAAGCCGACATTGATCATCCGTTCAACTCCTTGCTCCAGTGCCCTTTGTATAACGGATTCACGGTCTTCATCAAATTGTTCTGTATCTAAGTGTGTATGTGTATCAATTAGCATGTTTTTTCTCCTTTGATTGTTCTAAGTATTCAGGTAACGTTCTTGCCTCTATATAATTCCTTCCGGAAAATATAAATGGTGCATCCCATTGTGTATCCCGCTTATGGACCGAACAATATGGGATTTTTCGGAAATATCCACGAGTTCGTCGCTTTCGGTTAATAAATAAATTGGAATTTTCTTCTCTAACATGCCCGGGCGGTTCACATCATATGAGAGATCGCTTGGAAAATCTACAGCCATATAATATTCAGGATCATAACCGCACTGACTCAATTTCAATCGAACGGCGTCGATCAATGATTCGTCAATTTGTTCCATCGATGTATATTTAAATAAACGGCGATGTAAAAATCGGCTGCATAAATCTGACAGGATATGATCCTTCTCCAGCGTCCACTGCATCATCGTCATTTGAATGAATGACTCATCCAGCATCATATATTGCTCCACACTCACTGTTCCTTCTATTAAATAATCCATCGGGGAACATAAGAAACTGAATTGATATCCAGATTCATACAGCGCTTTTGCCCTCTGGAATATTTTAGTCAGTATAATTTCCGAGCTTCGAGTCACCGGATGGAAATAAACCTGCCAATGCATCTGATAGCGCGACATTAAGTAGGCTTCCACCGCATGCATCCCGCTTTCTTTAATGACCAGATGTCCTTTATGAGGACGAAGAACACGGATGATCCTCTCCAAATCATAAGTGCCGTAGTTGGCTCCTGTGTGGTATGCATCACGCAATATGTAGTCCATTCGGTCCGCGTCCAATTGACTCGATATGAGACTGACGACAATGCTTTTCGGATATTTTTTTTGAATCACCTCAGCTACTTTATCGGGAAATTCAGCAGAAACCTTTCGAAGCACCTGATTGACTTCCGTATTCTCCGTCAGGATACGACAGGTCCAATCCTCGTGATTCATATGTAAAGCGGCCTCAATCGAATGAGAGAACGGCCCATGTCCAACATCGTGCAGGAGCGCAGCGCATAAACAAAGCAACCTTTCCTCCTGTGGCCACTCCGCCAAATGGTGTCTCTCAAACTGGGATATAATTTTCCGAGTAATCTCATAGACTCCAAGCGAATGGGAAAAGCGACTATGCTCTGCACCATGGAATGTATAAAAAGATGTACCTAACTGTCTAATGCGCCGTAGCCGCTGCATTTCCTTCGTACCGATCAGGTCCCATATCACCTGATCTTGAACATGGACATATCGATGGACTGGGTCTCGAAACACTTTCTCTTCCTTTAACATGGTTTTCTCCCCCTTCATTCGACAAAAAGATCAAACCTTCCATTTGAATATGTCGAATTTTGATACCAATAGATTTCCAATAAATCGACTATTTTGAGGCAGTTTTAGTGAGGAATGTCGAAATGAACTGCCCGAAAACCCTGATGTTTCTTCATTTCTCATAATTTTTAATATTTCACGCGCGTCAATTTCTATTGACTATTATGGGAATGACTGGTATCATAATCTACGAAAATAATGTCGAAAGTTGCCGATATAAATTTATTTTTTATTATCCATAGGAGGACCTATCATGATGAAATCGACTGGTATTGTTAGAAAAGTAGACGAATTGGGACGTGTAGTTATTCCCATTGAGCTTAGACGTACACTTGGCATTGGCGAGAAAGATGCGCTTGAAATTTACGTTGATGGCGAAAGAATCATGCTGAAAAAATATGAGCCCGCATGTATTTTTACAGGCAATGCAGATGACTTGATTTATTTCAAAGGAAAAATGATCAGCAAATCTTGTATTCCTGAATTAATAGATTTATATAAATCCATGACAAATGCCAAAGAATAGGTTATACTATACTTATTGAATTGTTAAATCCAACCTTGTTAATTCTAACCTTTTCATATCTCCTTTGTATTCCCGCAGTCTACATGACCGCGGGATTCTTTTTTCAGTTCTGACTACAAATCAATACATTCGTTATATACCTCACGCTTAGGCAGTCCCCGGTCCAGAGCGGCCGCCTTTACTGCATCCTTTTTCGGCATTCCCTCCTGAATGTAGCGGCTTACATGTTCCTGAATGGACATTGATGTCCACCACGACGTTTCTTGATCATCCTCGGCAGTTCGCTCATAACCTTCGATAAACATGCAAAACTCCCCTAAAGGATCATTTCCGATAAAATGTTCGATACATTCAGAAATCTTTCCTCGTAAAAATTCCTCGTGCCTTTTCGTCAGTTCTCTCGCCAAAACAATACGCCGATCTCCCCAGATTTCCAACATCATTTGCAAGGTTTTAACCACACGATGCGGAGCCTCGTACATCATGAGTGTCGTTTCCCATTTGCCCCAATGCTCAAGCTGCAGCTTCAGCATTTTCTTGTCTCTCGCTGGAAATCCGATGAAGGTAAATGCACTGGTGTCCATTCCTGATGCAATCAATCCGGTTAAGGCCGCATTCGCGCCTGGAATCGGAATGACATCATGACCGTTCTCTATCGCTTCGCGAACCAGCTCAAAACCGGGATCAGAGATCGCAGGGAGCCCCGCATCACTTACCAGAGCCACCTGCTCGCCACTTTCCAACCTTTCCATAATGTGCTTCCCGCTGGATTGTTTATTATGCTCATGATAGCTGATCAGCCGCGTATGAATATCGTAATGGTTCAGAAGCTTTCGAGTCTGGCGCGTATCCTCTGCCGCTATTACATCGACTTCCTTCAGCATTCGGACCGCTCGAAAGGTCATATCCTCCAAGTTGCCGATCGGCGTTGCAACCAGATACAGCTTTCCGCTTCCCTCATTATGGATTGTGTCCTTGTAGCTTTGTTGAATATTCATGGCTTACCCCTTATTCCCGTAATAGATTTCCATCAATTCATCACAGTACTGCTGCTGGTCGTTGTATACGATCAGTGGGGGCAGAACACGAAGATCGGGTTTTCCATCTCGTATCGCCTCGATGAGCACCATATTTGCTTCCGCTTCCTTTTTGGGATGGACCAGCCTTATCCGCTTCGGTTCCATCTTATACTTGCGCATATATGTACAAATATCCGCCAGTCTTGACGGCCTGTGAACGATCGCCACTTTACCGCCGCTTTTGGCGAGCCGTCCGCAGGCAGCAATCACATCTTCGAGCGTACATTTAATTTCATGACGGGCAATTGCGACGTGCTCATTCATGTTTCGATCCCCACTTCCCGGTGGGAGATATGGAGGATTCACTGTTACTAAATCGAATTGACCATATCCGGACTGCAGATGGTACTGCTTCAAATCCTCATGCACGATCTCGATGCGTTCCTCAAGGCGGTTAAGACGTACATTACGGCGGGCCATTTCAACCAACCGTTCTTGAATTTCCACTCCTGTAATATGTGCCTTGCTGCGCACCGATAAAAGCAGAGGGATCACGCCGTTGCCGCTGCATAGATCCACAATACGCCCCCGCACCGGCACAGAGCAGAACCGGGATAAGAGCACCGCATCCACGGAAAAGCTGAACACTTCTTCACTCTGTATAATCTTCAAATTTTGATTTAATAAATCATCGATTCGTTCACTGCTGTATATCGGGACCTTCGTCTGTTCCATTCGTTTACCTGCCCTTGTTTCATTATGCCTTCAACCCTTACATGGATCTTTCCACACACTTCAACAGATTTGAAAAAAACCGTAGAGTATTCTCTACGGCATTATAACGCTTATTATTTGTTTAAGAAAGAGAGACAAAACAGGCAATCGCCTTCGGTCCTTAATTGGCCGTAGTGCAGATTGCAAATATGAAAGCCTTCCGCATACAATCTTGCCAGGTTATCGTACCCTTCGCCGACGACATCATTTGGCCGCTGTTCATCCCTGACATTCTCTTTGGGGGAAGGTTCCAGCTCTGGGGACGATTTCAGCAAGCGCCTCAGCTGTTCGTTCTCCATCTGGAGACGATTGTTTTCTTCCAGCAAATCAGCCACTTGTTCCTTTAAGTGTGACAGGTCGTCTCTCAGCTTGGTCCAATGTTCCTCCAATGCGGAAATATCCGAATATATATTATTTTTACTCACTAGCTCCACCCCAGTGATTTGTGGTTACTCTTGCACGGCTGCAACATCATCGAACGGCAATTTCATGCTTTTATTCAATTCGAAAATTTGAACCTGAGCCATCCGTTCGTTCGGATGGATGGATAACACTTTGCCTTCACCCAATGATGTAACCACTAAGCTGCCCACAGAAGGTATTTCTTCTTTCTCTTTGATCGTTTCATAATTGTCATGCTCATATTTTAAACAGCACATCAGCCTGCCGCATAGTCCGGAAATTTTCGTAGGGTTTAAGGATAAGTTCTGGTCCTTGGCCATTTTAATCGAGACGGGTTCAAAATCACCGAGCCACGTCGAACAGCACAGTGTTCTTCCACATGGACCAATGCCGCCCAGCATTTTCGCCTCGTCCCTGACGCCGATTTGGCGAAGTTCAATTCTAGTTCTGAAAATACCCGCTAAATCTTTGACAAGCTCCCGAAAATCGACACGGCCTTCCGCCGTAAAATAAAAAATGACCTTATTGCGATCAAATGTATATTCAACGTCCACCAACTTCATCTGCAGCTGGTGCTGACGAATTTTATCCAAGCAAATTTGAAAAGCGTTCTTTGCAGCTTCTTTGTTCTCCTCTACGACGTGAGCATCCTGATGGTCTGCAATCCGAATGACTTTCTTAAGAGGAAGCACAACGTCCGACTCGTCCACATCTTTTTTTCCTATAACCACCTTGCCGTATTCAATGCCTCTGGCCGTTTCGACAATGACGTGGTGCTCTTTGGATATCTCCAAATCCGTCGGATCAAAATAGTAGACTTTGCCGGCCTTTTTAAAACGTACGCCGACGACGGAATACATTTTATCCCCCCTTCATCTGTATAAATAAACGCTCGAGTGCCAATTGCGGATTCACATGAGCGCGAATTTGTTTTTTCGCTGCAAGCACATCTTCCATCCAGTGGACGATTCTAGCAGCATCATACTGATACGTATGTTTTTTAAGCCAAGCGGCCTCATCTTCAAAAACAAGCTGTTCCTGACTTTCTGTTTGAGCCTGAAGCATATCCCTGAACCAAAGCAGCAGCAGATCGAGCAGCATGTCCAAATGCTCGGACAGCGCCGTCTTCGTCACTTTCTGCTGAATCGATATGCTGACTTCAGCTATGTTTGCGGTAAGAGCTTCCTTAGCCAATTGTATCATTACGGTTCTTAATTCTGCAAATGCATTTAACTGGATAAGTGTTCTCGCGCCATCTAATCCTGAAGCGAGCCTGGCTGCAGTTTTGGCAAGGACGCGGGAATGCCCTTCGGCTTCCAGCATGTGGGTCATCTGCTCGCTCGGCAGCGGGGAGAACGGAACGTACTGCGCTCTGGAATGAATGGTAGGCAGAACGGCTTGTCCATTATCGGTAATCAGTACCGCCATCAGACGGGATCCTGGTTCCTCCAAAAACTTCAGCAGGCTGTTCGCTGCTTCGGATGTCATTTTATCCGCCTGTTCAATGATATATATTTTCATCTGGTCGGGATCTGAACGGAGCGAAAACTCTTTCTGTAAATTTCGAATTTGTCCGATTTTAATAGACAATCCGTCGGGCTCGACGCGATAAAGATGCGGGTGGTTATAATGCTCTACCTTTCGGCATTCAATACATTCCCCACAAGCATCGTCCGTCCCCTTTAAACAAAAAACAGCTTTGGCCAAACTGACAGCCATCTGCCGTTTTCCTGTTCCTGACGGCCCTGCAAATAAATATGCATGAGACAGTCGATCTTTCCGAAGCCCCGTCTGCAAAATCCGCTTGGCCTGATCTTGACCTTGAATTTGTTGAAATGACATGTATTTACCCTCTTATATTCCGTACATTTATTCCATACCTATACTGTTCAGTGTCCTATTCTACCCTAAAACAAAAGATTGATCAGCATGCCGCGAATTTCCCCAACCTTATGGAGAATATTCACTCTGCCCTCTTCCACTTGCAATAGTTCATCTGCCATCTCCAGCAAGTGGTGATCAATCTCTTCTAATAATTTATAGCGTTTCCCTCTTCCCCGGCGGTCCCAGCCTCTCGTTTCCTTTAATCCTACGCCTCTACGGACGGTCTCCTCCAAAAACTGCCTGACCATTCGTTTATACTGACGCAGCTCTCGAATGGTCATCGAACGAATCAACCGATCTCCCTGCAGCTGAATTTGATCCAGCATTTTTTTCAATTGTTCCTGAGAGGAGCGGTGCTGATGGTGCTTCATCATATCCGAAAAGGCTTGGTTTTGGAGAGGCTGAGAGCCTCCGCTGTCGGACTTCCGAATATCCGGGTTAATGGAGCGAAAGCCTGGATTAATTTTCACAGGGAAATTCCTACCTTCATCTGCTTAATAATGTTCTGATCTTTCTACGGGTACGACGAAGACAGCTGCGCCGCCAACCTGTACCTCAACGGGAAACGGAATGTATGAATCGGTAGCTCCTCCAACCGGAGAAACTGGCGTTACTAATTGATCTCTCACTTGACAGTTGGACCGAATGACACGCAGTGCGGCATCCACCTTGTCATCGTCTACACCAATCATAAACGTGGTATTCCCTGCTTTTAGAAACCCGCCGGTCGAAGCCAGCTTCGTTGCTCTAAAGCCTTCTCTAATTAGAGCGTTTGACAATTTACCGCTGTCTTTGTCTTGTACAATGGCGAAGATCATTTTCATCGTAAACAACCTCCTTATTTTATTATACTGAATTGGACTCGCTGCGAACAGAGCCTTGGTGTTAGTAGAAGAAAGGTAAAAGAAAACGTTTTCCTGATATTTATATTATACATCATACGCGCTGGCCGTATAGACGTGACACTCGCCCGTTACTCCATCATTCTTTTTTTCATAAAATGATTCAGTACTTCTTGTACGCTTTGAATGACGATGGAAAGTGGCGGGTTCGCATCAATGCGCTGGATACGCTCTGGATAACGCGCCGCAACAGCTAAGTATCCTTCCCTCACTTTATCATGAAAAGATAAGGCCTCCATATCCAAACGATTAATTTCCCGGTCCTTGTTGGCATGGATCCGCTCCATTCCTGTTTTGGGGTCAACATCCAAATAAATGGTAAGATCCGGCATCCAGCGGTCTATTGCGAAGGCATTAATATTCATTATTTCATCAAAACCAATTCCTCTGGCATACCCTTGGTAGGCTAGGCTGCTGTCAATAAACCGATCACATAATACAACGATTCCTGATTGCAATGCCGGGACAACCTTTTCCACCAAATGCTGTCTTCTCGCTGCTGCATACAGGAGTGCTTCCGTTCGGCTATCCATATGTACATGATCGGGATCCAAAATAATGCCACGGATCTTCTCGGAGATATCGATGCCTCCTGGCTCCCTGGTGATCATAACCTGTTTTCCTTTTGACTCAAACCATGTCTTTACTGACGGAATGATAGAGCTTTTTCCTGCCCCTTCCCCGCCTTCAAAAGTAATAAACATACCGCTGTTTTCCCTTCATCTCGATTACTTAGGATTTCCGTCATATGATGTGACTCATCTTTCCTGCCGCCAGAGCCAAATCGTCAAGCTATACTTACCGCTTGATGACCTTGATCAGACCGGCCCCAGCCATCCCTTGAACATGTCCTCCTTGCTGAATCCAGTGCTGCAAATCACGAGCCGATTGAGCAGTGATCACTTCACCTGGAACCCATAGCGGAATGCCCGGCGGATATGGGATCACCATATCGGCTGACTTGCATCCGACCGCATCATCTAGCGGAACGATTTCTACAGCCTCCGTAGACGCCAACCCCATATCGATAGGTAACAATTGTTCTTCCCTTGTAAAACAATTCCATAGCGGGCCGTGAACTTCCTTCTTTACAAGCCCGTATTTTTCGACAATTTGCTGCAAATTCAACAGCAATCGCTGAAGATGCTCCTCCTCAGTGCACAGACTAAATACGGCGAGCGTCCCCGAAGCATCCGACATCTCCATGATACATCCTTCCGCTTCCAACAATTTTCGAAGCTGATGTCCGCTTAGCGTTCCCGTTGTATCGGCGATATAGCACTTCATCGGGTCGATAAACCCTGGAACCTTATACGTTTCGGAATGGGCATGCCACAATACGCTAAGCTTTGAAAGCTTACTGTAAAACGATTGGATTTGGTGCAAAGTGTCTTCCAGCACATCCTTCCCCTGCTGCATGATGTAACGCCTAGCAATATCTAAGGACGCCATAATCGGATACGATGGACTGGAGGATTGCAGCATCGCTAAGAAGCGCTTTATTTGATCCTTTAGCTCGAGGCCGCGTTTTCCCTTCACATGAAGCATTGCCCCCATCGTCATCGCTGTGAGCATTTTATGCGTAGACTGAATAACGACATCTGCTCCGCAGCTTAAAGCGGATGGAGGCAGTTCGCCATGGAAGCCAAGATGCGCTCCGTGCGCTTCGTCGACAATCAGAATCTTACCATACGTATGGACCAGCTCAGCAGCTCTCCGCAGATCCATCTGATAGCCATAATAATTAGGAGCAGTCAGGAGTACCCCCTTCGCCTCAGGGTACATCTCTAGTGCTTGTCTGATGATTTCGATGGAAGGTCCTTGTGGAATAGGGACATCAGGTTCAAAAGTCTGAGGCAAGAAGACAGCCTTCGCTTTGGCAAGCATGAGCCCGTTCATCACAGATTTATGACTGCCGCGTTCTACTATCAGCGTATCGCCTTCCCCGCACAGGGCTAAAACAGAAGCTAAGTTGCCTGCTGTTGAGCCTCCGACAAGAAAGTAAGTTTCATCTGCGCCAAATGCATCAGCTGCCAGCAGCTGCGCTTCTCGGATACATTCCTCAGGATGATGCAAATCATCCAAACCCGTAATTTCCGTAAGGTCGATCTGCAAAATAGGATGGAATAAGTCCCTTTCCTCCTGCATCATGCCTCTTCCAGATTTATGTCCCGGCACATGATAAGAGGCCGTATGCTTTTGCCGATGTGCCTGCAGTGCTTCAAAAAGCGGTGCGCGATCGTGGTTCATTCTATTGCTGCTCCTTCAATTTCTTCTTACTATATAATCTATCACAAGTAAGCTTCAAAGAAATAAAAAAACCGCAAGCTGTCTGTTGCCGTTTCAGCGTGCGGGTCTAGGAGTTCATCTTTCTCCTACCATCAGGCATCCTTCTGCCACCATATTTGCTTGAGCTGCCGGATAAAAAACGGATATTTTAAATCTAACACATCGGTACCGACAATCTCTTTCTCACAATCTAAACATATGAAAGAGGTATAAATATGGATACCTTCTTTCTTATCGCCGTCGCAGATGATACAATGCTGCAGAGGTTCCATTCGATGCAGATCCCACCTTTATTTCTTTTACTAACATTATGACACAATTGGACAACTCTTAAACTCTATCTGATATAAAAGTGCTTTACTTACTTTAAAGTATGTGCTGGGTGCATGTCAGGTGTATGTACAAGAATATCTTTGTCTCAACTGTCGTTACAATCCCATTACTTCTTGAACTGCGCTATTGTGCCGCCGTACTTGGGATTGTCGTTCTTTCTCAAAATCGCATCCGATACATCATTCGAAGCTAATCATGTTTTGGAAAAAGCTGCACTGGAGGAACCATGTAAAAGAGAGTATGATAAATGAGGAATATTCCTGATTTTCGCAGATTTCTTTTCATAGGAAAAGGAGAAATTATGAAACATCAAGTACATCCAACTTCTAAAATATATCAATATCAATTAATAAAGAAAGTGAATTGGCCTGCTGCACTTAGCTGGTTCTATTTCCTTATTATGGCCGTTGCTGCTGCTTTATTCGCGGTGATCTGCGGTGTCCAAATCGCACTTTGGTTGGCTGCAGGTTTACCGATCGTATTTCTATTTCAATTTCTCTTGCACCGTTTCATTCTTATCGTTTTTCATCATACGAGTTTACAAAAATGGACTTTTCGTGTGTATCCCCCTTTGTGGGGTGTAATACCCGATCAATACATTTCCATTCGACGGATGGTGACAATCCAGTTAAACCTGTTTTTCATCGGAATTGTGTGGATCGCCTGCTTCATTCCATGGATACCGATTCAGCTCATCACAGTATTCCTATTCCTGCACGTATGGACCATGCTGCCTGGGACTGCATCTTTGTTTATCTGCTATCGGGCTTATCCTGATGGTCTCCTTAAATTCAACCCGAATGACGTATCCTGCTACAAATCGTAAAATGCTTCCTTGGAAATGTATATGGATCTACGGTTTATCCCAATGACATGAGATGGAATAATTTTATCGGGAAAACATCGAGGTCGGCATCGGTTTCTTCCTCTATTTCACGGATATCCTCCGTTGGAGTTACTTCGAAGGGAAGAAACCGTATACTCTCCAAACGGTGTAGGACGAGCAACATAGAAAAAGACCCGTGCAGATGCACAGGTCTTTAGTTGGCTTGATGGCGTCCTTCCGCACCGAGCATCCCCTTCATCGCTTTACTTCGAGGTCGGCATCGGTTTCTTCCTCTATTTCACGAACATACTCCGTTGGATTTGCTTCGAAGGGAAGAAACCGTATACTCTCCAAACGGTGTAGGACGAGCAGCATAGTAAAAGACCCATGCATCTGCACAGGTCTTTAGTTGGCTTGATGGCGTCCTTCCGCACCGAGCATCCCCTTCATCGCTTTACTTCGAGGTCGGCATCGGTTTCTTCCTCTACTTCACGGATATCCTCCGTTGGAGTTACTTCGATCGGAAGAAACCGTATACTCTCCAAACGGCGTAGGACGATCAGCATAGAAAAAGACCCGTGCAGATGCACGGATCTTTAGGTTAGCTTGGCAACGTCCTACTCTCCCAGGATCCTTCGGTCCAAGTACCATCGGCGCTGGAGGGCTTAACGGTCGTGTTCGGGATGGGTACGCGTGGTTCCCCTCCGCCATTGTTACCAAACCATATTTCGTTAAAGAAGCTTTTCGAGGTCCCCGCAAAGTAATCGGCTGTTCATCTCGAAGATTTCTCTTCACTTTGTGGGGTACGTTTTTTTGCTCCTTCAAAACTGAATGCGAAAGTGTAAGGTTGCATTGTTGATCAACATGTTGTCGATCTTTTGATTCCTGATGGAATCTTTGTATGGGCCCCGAAAAGTACCTGATTAAACTACAAAGTCTAACAATCACTTTTTAGGGTCATATTAAGGTGTATCTTTTGATTTCTCTGAACTATT
>NZ_JBHSQV010000157.1:0-34086 GCF_042658665.1 Marinicrinis lubricantis | reverse complement strand
TCTTGGTTGTTGGGTGTGTGGTAACCTCAATTATCCAAAGAATTTAGGGGGTGGCAATTTTTTTGCCTATAAAGCCCTCTATGGAGATATTTTATAACCTATTTCTTATAGAAGTTTTGACAATACGGCTGTTCCAAGGGAGGGAGAAATATGCCGTTGTTTCGTTTTTTCGAACGAAAAGAAAAACTGCAGCAGGAGCTGTCCGACCAAGTAAAGCAGCTCGAAACCAAGCTTAATCAGCTGGAACAAGAATTCAATCGACTGGAGAAAACAAAGTGCGAGGAACGGCCAACCGTACATGTCGAGCATGTTCAAGTAGACCAACTTATTGTGGAGAAGCTGGAGTTAAACAATACCTTTGGACAATTGGGGATCAAAGAATTAAGTGGAAAGCTGAACATCGGAGCGACCACTTATGGGAAATGGCCGCCCGCGGATGAAGCAACTGGGGATGACAGTGCACTCGATCATGATGCTGGCAAAAGCTCTTCCAAACACGCCAAAAGTGACCAGAAGGGAGGTCCCAAAGTACATATGCGAGCAAAAAAATAATCGACTATTGACGGGGATTGCAATGGATCACCTTTACCGAAGCATCGGCGTGTCCCACAATGATTTGACTTGCCATGTGGACAAACAATCCATTCTCGACAACTCCTGCGATCGCGTTGATCTCGGCGCTCATCCGCTCCGGATCTGCAATCGTTCCGAAGTGGCAGTCCACGATGTAATTCCCATTGTCGCTAATAAAGATTTGACCGTCCTTCATTCGTATTTCCGGCTGTCCGTCCAACTGCCTCAGCTTTTCCACGGTCAGATGGCTTGCAAAGGGAACAATCTCTACCGGCAGCGGGAAACGTCCTAATGTTTCAACCATTTTGGAGTCATCCACGATCACGATGAACTGTTTGCTGCTGGACGCAAGGATTTTTTCCCTCAGCAGCGCTCCCCCACCGCCTTTGATCAACTGAAAGCCTTGATCGACTTCATCCGCACCGTCAATATAAATATCTATCGACTTCACCTGCTCCAAAGGGATGAGCGGGATACCGAGCTTCTTCGCCTGCTCTTCGGAAGCCAGGGAGCTGGACACCGCTTGTATGCTGAGCCCTTCACGGACCCTCTCCCCAATCCTTTCGATCGCCCAATAGGAAGTCGATCCGGTGCCTAAACCGACGATCATGCCATCTTGAACAACCTCTACCGCTTTCTCAGCGGCTGCCTTCTTTGCATTCATCTCGATTCTCTCCTTCATTTCGTATGTATCTAATCCTTTTCCATCGCTTCGCTCTTTCTCATAAAACTTCCGTGCTGTTTGTCGCGAATCCGTTTGAAGTCTGTTATTCGCTTTATCTATTGCGAACGCCTGCATTCACTTCTGCCCATTCATTTCGCAATATGCTGTACAGGACGTGATCGTGATATTGCCCATCATGATACTCATGCTGACGAAGTACACCCTCCTGTTGAAAGCCCAGTCTCTCCGGCACAGACCTGCTTCGGACATTACTTATCCTCGCTTGAATGCAGAGCTTGTTCAGTTCGAGTTCCTCAAATGCATGGCAAACCACGATCCTGCATGCTCGAGTCATGATCCCTTTTCCTTGTTCATCTGCTGCAAGCCAATACCCAATGGAAGAATGCCTGTTGTTCCAGTCAATACGATGTAAACCGATGCAGCCAACAAGCTTACCGCTCATGAATATCCCGCCGGAGAAGCTTTGATTGTCCGCAAATTCTTTTAATGAAGAACGAATAAAGGACAGGCTGTCTTCCTTTGACTTCGAATGATCCACCCAAGGAAGCCACCCTCGAATGTGCTCCCGATTTCCATCTATACATTCAAACAATGACTGAGCATGCTGCGGCTGCAGCAGCTTCAGCTCCAGCTCCCCATCCTTACCAATCTGGAACATTCGCAAACCTCCCAAAGGAATTTCCAGATATTGTATCACCGTATAACTGTTGCGTCAATCCATTATTCGCACCCAATTCATCAGCTCTCGAATATCCGAAATTTCCGCCAAAGGGAACACGCCCTGCTGCCGCATTTTCTCAGAATCGCCCTGATATGCAATAAACGGAATGTCCGCGTCGATCGAAGCTTTGCCATCGATCCAAGCGTCTCCTACAGAAATCCATTCACTTGCAGAAGTCTGTAACGGAGCAAGGTATTGTCCATATCAAATATAATACCTTTCACCGGACGCCGCATCGTATCATCCTCCTTATTTTAAATCGAAATGAATTCAAATCAAAATAACTGGCCGCTGTTTGGACAGGGTCCGTATGGAAGGCAGCTTGCTCCCCTGTATGAATTCGCCATTTTTTATTTTTCGTTCAATCTCTTTCATCACTTCTGCATATTTTAGCATGAATGACAGCGTCCTCTCCCCCATCTGTATGGGTACACCATAGAAAAATCAACATTTCGAAACCAAGCACCATTCGGGGCTTTTCACACTCCATCATACCAACTCCATCCCTATTTAGGAATAAAAAAAGAGACTCTCAGGGGTTGGGTTTCTCATCTCCCTTTCGTCTCTATTCATCATATGTTTTTTCATCGAGAGAACCAGGCATTGAAAGCTTCACGAAGCTCATTCTGACGCTGCTGACGATCGTCATTCGAACGTTGATTTTGTCCCTGCTGTGATTGGCTTGGGTGATTTTCCCGCTGTTCCGCGCGGTTGGATTCACGGTTTGACTCATTCCTCCGATTTTCGTTGTCTTTTTCCTTTGGACCCTTGTCATCTTCCTTGTCCTTTTCCTTTTCCTTGTCCTTGTCCTTCTCTTCCTTGCTATGACGATTAGGTTGCTGCTGTCCCTCTGTCTGCTTTCCATTTGAGTCAGCTTCTTCTACGGCTTGATTGCCGCCCCAATCCTTATTGCTTTGCTCCTGGCCGCGGCCGCGCGACCACTCATTCGCATGGTTACTATTCTGATCTTCATCTCGATCATCTTGTTCTTCCCATTGTTCCTCATTACCAGCGTCACGGTGATTCCACTCATTTGGGTCCAGCATCTCAAACTGGGATCGCCACGATGAATTCCAACTGTCAAGATCAAGATGAAGCTCTTCCTCGATCACCGGAACAATCTGACCTTCAGAGATGAATCGCTCCACCCACTCTTCCGTCTGCTGCTTCATGCTGGCGCTTCGCTTCTCATCCGATGGGTGCTCCCCAACAGGATTTTTATGATTTGCCTGGCCATTCGCTTTGCCGTTCTGCTGTGGCTTTGTTTTTTCTTCTTTCTTCCCGTTCTGTTTGTCAGAAGCACCTTTCGATTGGTTATCCGCGCCCTTGCCGCCTCCGTTTTGAACGACTGGAGCATTCGATGATTCACCGCTTGATGGCTTCTTCCCCGAATTTTGTTGAATCATAGACTGCAGCACTTCTTTCGAATCTTCCGTGTGCTGCCTTATGACTTCACCCAGCCCTTCAACTTCTTTTGAAATTTCCGTTAACGATTTATTCTTCAGACTTTCCTCCGATATCAGAATTCCTTCCTTCTCCGCCAGCATTTTTACCGCCAGCTTCCCGCTAGATACCCCGATTTCCTTCGCGCTCTCGCGAAGCTCTTTCGGAACGGACAGCACGGTAATATTGAGCTTCAGCTGATCCTGCTCAAACTGTTTCTGCAGATGTGTTTCCATACTCGCCTTTACTTCGTCGATATATTGATTTTCTTCTTTTTCGTACTCCAGCTTAATCACCATCGACGTGATGACAATTTCACTGGTTCCTTCATCCTCACCGTATTTCGCGAGCACAGGCGCAGCCTTCTCTAATACCGCATTCGCAGCTTCCCTTAAAGGCAGGCCGATGACATCCACCTCTTCAAGCAGCTTATGACCTTCATCATTCAAGCCCTCCGCCTCAATCACCTTTTCATCCTCATCAATTCCCAGTTCGATACTTGGATTGATGTCCATCGTCACGTAAGCTGCAACTGCCGGCTGACTAAAAAAGGTTAGACCGCTGAATAGAGCGAAAATAAGCACGACTGCCGCCGTACATACAGCCGCTAAGGAATATAAACGGTTCGGAGCACGAAAAGAACTTCGGGGAAAGGCGATTTCTTCTCCAATATCGCAGACACGATTTCGACGTGGAATACGAACAAACTGTCCATCACTCGTCATCACGATAATTGATCTTCTTTCAATTTCCATAACCAAACCTTTTCTCATACAGACCCTAGTCCTTTCTTTCCTTATGTAGATATTCCTTTAAGTAAGGGTATGGCCCCGACTGTACTAAACAAACGGCAATAATGAATTTTCGGTTTCTCTCAAGCGTTTTACGAGAGACCTCGACGATATCCAGCAGATCTTTAATCGGCAGCATTTTTTTGTCTTTGAGCTTGGAGAACAGTTCAGTCTGCTCTGCCAGCTTTTTACCGATTTCGATCAGCGTTTCCCGGGAATCTACATGTTTGGGCGAACAATCGACGAGATCAGAAAAAGTGATATCAAATTCCTTCAGCTCGGAATTCAGCTCCAATATCTCCTCTTTTCTGGTCTCGATCTTCAAGTTTTCTTCATACTGATCCACAGCCTGGGAGATCTCAATCGGATTCAGCAAATTCTCCTCATCATCTTCCACCTCAAAGGCACTGTACGGAATTTGTTTCGTATGTCTTTCTTCCTTCCGCACATAGTCAATCAACCGTCTCGTCATAACCGTCTTCGCAAAGCCCAAAAACGAATTCCCCGATTCGGTGGAATATTGATTGATGGCCTCGTTGAAAGCCGCCAAAGCAATACTGTATTCATCATCTTTGGAGGGATCGATATATCGTTTGCTAAACCCGCTTGTGATTTTTGCCACATAAGGCTGGTAATCCGTAATAAATTGATTTCGGAGAATGAGATCTCCGTCTTGAATTTGTTTGATCATATCTTCAATTGATTCGGTTTCTGCCTTTTCAGCGGCAGCAACCTGTCTTCTACCTAAGAACTTTTTTAATATGACAAGCAGCAAGTGAATCCACCTCACACACGATATTCTTCGCAGGATCTATCGTTTTTTAGGGGGCAGGTAAAATTTATCGTCATGCAGTTATATTGACGCGCTGCCCTATTATAATGTTTCGCTGCCCGCTCATATCGTTTCTTGTCACGATAAAAACGCCTTTCCGGAGTCATTCAAGATGAAGGGGCGCGGTATGAAATTCATATGTTCGCTTTTAGAACGGTGTTATTATGATAAAAATCGAAAACGCCTCAATGAAGAGGCGTTTCTTGTATAAATCTTGTATTTATATGAATTGATTAGTTCAGCTGCTGTTTATTTTGAGACAACTTGGCTTTTTTCTGACCTAACACTCGCAGCCGCTTATGAAGCTGTTCCTGCCATTTTAAATCGCTGATTTGTTTTGCAAATGCCAACAAATCCAGAGCTAGATCGATTTGATTGTTGACCACAGTAAGAGGCGGTTCATCCTCTGTATTGACACAATTCTCAAACAGATTGTCCTTTAAGTGGTCCACAGGGGCATAATCCTCAAAATCAACCTCAACCGCACCGTCAGCTTGAGCATATTCCGTTAAGATTTCATATTCTGTCTCCACTTCATGGTGCACCTCGACCCGATGACATACCGGGCAATACAGCAAGGGGACATTATGAATTTGTGTCCGAAGATGCTTTAGCGAGCCTCTTGTGCCAATCATACTTGCTCCGCAACAAAACCCCATGTCTTTTTCCCCCTCCCACGGTACCTAAGCGGTACCAGAATGTTATAACGTATTCGATATAAACTGGAATCATTCCTTTTAGACAGCCAGAAGAATTCCATGTTTAATTGATATAAAGAGCGGCGTCAAATCGTAAGATGTATACTACTCTATCGATTTTACTGGTCAAGTTCAAACGAAATTGATGGGATGGCGGCCAAATTTTACTTGTGATCTCAGCAACCCCCTTTCACTGGAAATAGGAGGGGAGCATCCATGCAAAAAAAGACTGCGTAATGATACGCAGTCTTTTCCGAATGCCGGGGTTATTCCAGCAAGCTTCTCATTTCATGAATTTGCTCCGCTTCGCCGCTGACCAGCAGTCGATCGCCTAATTTTATTTCAGATGTCCCGTGCGGGATAATAAATGAATCTCCCCGGTAAATACGCAGCACCAGTGTGCTTTTTAAGAACGGCAAATCCTTAAGCAGTGTGTTGTGGTAAAAGCCGTTGTTCATCTGTACTTCTTGAATCGAATCATCATGCTGTGTAATCAGCTTCACCGCGCTCGGATGCTCAATCACCGCTTTGAGCAGCGTTCGAGAAGCATACAGTGTGGACATGACAATCAAGTTCGGATTATGCGCGATTTCCGCCTGTTTATCCGGATCCTCTACCCGCACAATAATATGTCCGATACCTTCTTCCACGGCCTGCTTGCCGAGACAAATATTCACATTGTCATCCATCGTCGCGAATACCGTAATATCGGCTTTGAATGTACCTGCTTCAGACAAGTGCTCTGTACTTAAAGAAGGGACCTCGATCAGAGGGAATGTGCTGTGCTTTTCTTCCTTAGACTGCTCGGCAGGCGGCTGTGCACTGTACAGTACCACTTCGTATCCTTCGCCAATTAAATCTTTAGAAACCGGCAGCGTGATATGGTTTGCTCCGACGATTGCAATGACACACTTCCGTTTCTCGACTTCTGGAAACAGCTGACTGAATCCGATAGGGGCGATCAAGCAGGAGATAATGGCAACGAGAATTAATGCACCCTGCATCTTCTCATCGATAATCCCAACCTCAAGCGCAACCGTCGCCGCTGCGATGACCAGACTAAGCGTAGAACTGAGCAATACACCGGATCCGATCACCTGCTTCCAGTTGTACCATTTCTTTATCATGAGAATCGGAAGCAATTTGGAAATCATGATCGCCAGCAGCAGCAGGGGGATGAACAACAGAATTTGGGTATCCGTGAACAGCTCCCAAACCTCCATGTTGACGCCGATCATGACGAAAAAGATAGGAATCAAAAAACCATAGCCGAACGAATCCAGCTGATGGGTAAACTCTTTGTTTTCTACAAGAACGGACACGATCACACCTGCTAGGAAGGCGCCTAAAATCATCTCCACCTCAAGCGTCTCCGACAGAACGACCAAAAATAATACAAGTGCGAACACCGCTCTAGTTCCCAGCTGAACGGTGCCGGCCTTCATCGCTTCCGATACCTTACGGCCATTAAATTTCCGCAGTAAAAAGTAGATCAGCAGTACCGCCGCAAAGAAAATGAGCAAATAAAAGATTTGTTCCGTATTGCCGGAAGAGACGCTGATATATACGGCCAGCAGAATCATCGTGATCAAATCCGAGATTACCGTGATCAGCAAAATAATTTGGCCGATCGGTTTATCGATTAGACGTTTTTCCTTTAATACCGGAACGACTACACCCAGCGATATCGTTGCGATGATGATAGTCATTAAATACGGATCTCCGACAATGCCGATCCATACGAACAGGTAGGACAAAGCAAAGCTAAGAATAAGGATTCCAACAAATACCACCAGCGAGATCCGCAGCGGATTTGGGCCTGCCTGCTCTTTCTTCCCTTTTCTTCGGAAAGAAGAAAAATCGATTTCGAGCCCGCTCAAAAACATCAAATAAATGAAGCCCAATTGAGACAGAAGCTCCAGCCATTGATCTTCGGCCACTAAATTAAAACCGCTTCTGCCTACAATCAACCCGGCTACGATCTCAGCCACGACCACCGGGATCATTTTCAATTTAAAACGATGTAGGAGAATGGGCACGATGAAGGCGATCGCTACGACAATCATCAGTGAATCCAAGGAAGTGCCATGATGCTCCAATATGATCTCCCCTCTCTAGCCTTAGACGAAAATACAGCATACGCCAAGAAAACGATTCGTTCTCCCGGCGTATTTGATGATGACTATTTCGTTATCAAGCCATTAATTACTCGGTTGAATATGTTTCGATATATTTTTCCGCGCTCCAGAGCTTGTCCAGCTCAGAGCTGTCAGACATTTCGATGACAATCATCCATGCTTCGTTATATGGAGACGAATTGATCTTTTCTGGAGATCCTTCCAGCGCATCGTTCACTTCAACGACGGTACCGGTTACAGGCGCGTAAAGCTCGGAAACGGTCTTCACGCTTTCCACGCTTCCAAACGGCTCGCCAAACTCTACTTTGTCACCCTGCTTAGGAAGCTCGCAAAAAACAATATCCCCCAGCTCGCTTTGTGCAAATTCTGTAATACCGACTTTCACCTTGTTTCCTTCTACAGATACCCATACGTGCTCATCACTGTATTTCAATTGGGAAGGTGCATTCATCCCTCATACCTCCTATGCTTCGGTCACGCCTAATATTTTATGTAGTCGCTGCTCGACCATTTTCAAACCTTTCTCACCGGCCTGAAAATGCCGAAGCTGCTGTTCTCCGTCAAACAAATAATAAGCCGGAACAAATTCATTTTGGAACGAATCCGTCACCGCATGTTCATTATCTACCAAAATCGGATGTTTTAATTCATATTGAGCAATTGTTTCTTTAACGGGACCGATCTCCAAATCTTTCTCCGAGCGAGGCATATGGACACCGATCACTTGAAGCCCATACTGCTTCTCATAGTTGTCCCGCCACTCGTTAATTTGCGGCAGGCTTTCCTTGCACATATGGCAGCTAACAGACCAAAAATGGACTAAAACCGGGTTACCCTTGAGTTCTTCCTTCGATACCTGCCCATTTATCCATTCCGTGACACCTTCGAATGCAGGCAGCTCTGAGCGCAGTCGCATTGGCATAAAGAACCACTCCTCAATTTTAAATAGCTGAAGCTCTCTCATTGGGGACTACTATTTCAGTTATAGAAAAACCCTCACACCTGCGTATGCAGACAGGAGGAGGGTTGTTGATCATGCTGCGGCAATCATTTGGCCATACCGCGTTATCACGCAATAATGTATTGAAATTAGCCGGCAACCAGATTTTTTTGTCCTGGTTTCCAGTTCGCAGGGCAAAGGCCACCAGATTGAAGGGCTTGAAGCACGCGCAGAGTTTCATCAACACTGCGGCCAACATCGTTATGGTTTACCACTTGATATTTCAATTCGCCTTCTGGATCGATAATGAACAATCCACGAAGCGCAACGCCTTCTTCTTCAATTAATACGCCATAGTCTTTCGCTACTTGTTTCGTAATATCCGAAGCAAGCGGGAAGTTCAGTTGACCTAATCCGTTTTGGTCTCTTGGTGTATTAATCCATGCGCGGTGAGAGAATTTGCTGTCTGTGCTCACGCCAAGAATTTCTGTATCCAGATCAGCAAATACGTCTTTCGCATCGGAAAGAGCTGTAATTTCTGTTGGACATACGAAAGTGAAATCAAGAGGATAGAAGAACAGTACTAACCATTTACCCTTGTAATCTTCGAGGGAAGCATGTCCAAATTCTTTTCCATCTCCCAATGCGGTTTCCATTCTGAAATCTGGAGCTTTCTTACCTACTAAACGTTCTGCCATGTTCAAATACCTCCTTATATTTTGGGAGCTGCCCCATCCTCTGCTTGACAAAGCTGCTTCCAGCAAACATGTCATGGTGCAGATGTGTTTGGTACAGCTTAAATTAACCCATCTCAATGCTCGTCCACATCACAAAATGGTAGCATTATGAAATCACAAAGTCAACATTATAACCATTAGTTTATTGGAATGGTTACAAAAAACCCGAAGTCCGCCAAGGGAACTCCGGGATGTTAATTTTGTATTAATGTTTCATCGCTGCAATGATCAGATCTCCCATAGCCGTTGTGCCAATCGCTTGGCTTGGGTCCACTGCGATATCACCGGTCCGATGACCAGCGTCGAGTACTTCCTTCACTGCGCGCTCGATGCTGTCCGCCGCATCATGATAACCGAAAGTCAAACGGAACATCAATGCCACGGAAAGGATCGTTGCAATTGGATTCGCAATGCCTTTACCCGCAATATCAGGTGCGGAACCATGTACCGGCTCATACAGCCCGAAGCTTCCTTCGCCTAAGGACGCAGAGGACAGCATTCCGATCGAACCTGTCAGCATAGCCGCTTCATCGCTTAGAATGTCCCCAAACATATTTTCCGTCACAATGACGTCAAAGCTGGAAGGTCTTCTCAGCAGCTGCATCGCGCAGTTGTCTACGAGCACGTGTTCCAGTTCTACATCCGGATAATCCGGAGCAATACGGTTCACGGTTTCTCTCCACAATCTGGATGTCTCAAGCACGTTCGCCTTGTCGACGGAAGCGAGCTTTTTGCGGCGAGTTCTGGCAATTTCAAAAGCTTGTCTTACGATACGTTCTACTTCTTTGACATTGTAGACGCAAGTATCTACCGCTTCTTCACCGGATTCCCCTTGTCTGCGAAGCTTTTCGCCGAAGTAAATGCCGCCTGTCAGCTCACGAACGACGATTAGGTCCGTGCCTTCCAGTACTTCCGGCTTCAGTGTGGAAGCTTCCTTCAAGCAGTCGAATACGACAGCTGGACGAATGTTGGAGAACAATCCCAGCGCCTTGCGGATACCAAGAAGTCCTGTCTCCGGGCGCAGTTCGCCTGGATTGCTGTCCCATTTCGGACCGCCGACAGCTCCAAGCAGCACGGCATCGGCTTTTTTACAGATGTCCAGTGTCTCCTGCGGAAGCGGAGTCCCCTTCTGATCAATGGCGATACCACCGAATAATCCTTCTTCGGTCTCGAACTTATATCCGAACAGTTCCTCGGTTTTCTTTACCACTTTCAACGCTTCTGCAACAACCTCTGGACCAATTCCGTCGCCGGAGATCACTGCGATTTTTTTCGTTTCTGCCACGTCATTCACTCCTATTCCCATTCATCAAAAATTCATCTTAATTTCAGTTTTAGCATACTCCGGGCCATTTGACAAAGATATAAAAACTATGAATGTAATAGTTATTGTCTATGAGGTGATTTTGAAAAAGGGAAAGCCTTGCGGCCTCCCCCCCTTTTGAATTTAAATCAATGACATTTTATCCCGCTTGGAATTCTCCCCGCGTTCTCTGCGATCGATCACTTTGTTGACAGCGTCTAGATAAGCTCTTGCGCTTGCTTCAAGAATGTCCGTGCTCACGCCGCGGCCTTGAACCGAAATGTCTCCTTGATTCAGCACCACGTGCACTTCGCCAAGCGCATCCTTGCCCTGGGTTACGGATTTGATCGAATAGTCGTCCAGCTCTACTTCTTCTCCGGTCGCCTTATCGATCGCTTTGTAGATCGCGTCTACCGATCCGTTGCCCGTCGCTGCTTCCTCGACCATCTGTTCATCCTTCGTGATCAATCTGACCGTCGCCATAGGAACCGATTGATTACCGTATGACAGCTGTATCGTTTCGAGGCGGAACAGTTCAGGCGTCTTGATCAATTTCTCTTCGATCATCGCCCGAATATCTTCGTCCGTCACATTTTTCTTCTTATCCGCAATATCCTTGAACTTCGCAAATGCGGCATTTACCTGCTCTTCGCTCAGGTCATAGCCCAGATCAACCAGCTTCTCACGAAATGCATGGCGTCCGGAATGCTTGCCCAGAACCAGCTTGCTGTCCTTCAGGCCAATCGTCTCAGGCGAAATAATCTCATAAGTAGACTTCTCCTTGAGCATTCCATCCTGATGGATTCCCGATTCGTGAGCGAACGCGTTCGCTCCGACAATCGCTTTGTTTCCAGGCACGATCATTCCCGTCAGCTTGCTCACCAAACGGCTCGTGCGATAAATTTCATTGAGCACCAGACCTGTCGTTGCCCCGTAGAATTCCTTACGGGTCTCTAGAGCCAATGCGACTTCTTCTAACGAAGTGTTGCCCGCTCTCTCGCCGATTCCGTTGATCGTGCCCTCAATTTGATCGGCACCGTTCATAACAGCTGCAAGCGCGTTGGCTGTCGCCATACCCAAATCGTCATGACAATGTGCGCTCAATTGAATCTTCTCAATGCCCGGCACATTCTCTTTGAGTGTTTTGAATATGTTCCCGAACTCCGACGGAGTCATATATCCGACGGTATCCGGAATATTGACGACCGTTGCACCTGCTCTGATCGCCATCTCAGTCACTTCACAGAGGAAATCGAGCTCCGTACGTCCCGCATCCTCAGGTGAAAATTCAATCTTGCTGAAATATTTTTTCGCATACTTGATGGCCGCTTCAGCGGTTTCAAGCACCTGCTTCTTATCCATG
This sequence comes from Marinicrinis lubricantis, assembly GCF_042658665.1. Taxonomy (NCBI): domain Bacteria; kingdom Bacillati; phylum Bacillota; class Bacilli; order Caryophanales; family Paenibacillaceae; genus Marinicrinis; species Marinicrinis lubricantis. The sequence continues at coordinate 21,862 of NZ_JBHSQV010000157.1, read as the reverse complement.
CGAAGCTTGTACTGCCGATGAATCGGGGAGGTGGCAAGGAACAGATGCAGACAAGGGTCCTGCGCATCCTTCAGCGCTTCCTTTGCCGCGTCAATATCCTGTTCCCGGGAGCGAGAAAGTCCGATAATCGATGAATTTTTCACCGCTTTTGCCACCGCATTCACACCTGCCAAGTCCCCCGGTGACGCCGCGGGAAATCCGGCTTCAATTCGATCGATGCCAAGCTTCTCGAGCTGGAGGGCTATCTCCACCTTTTCCTGGGTGTTCAAATTGACGCCAGGCGACTGCTCTCCGTCCCGAAGCGTTGTATCAAAAATATAAATCTTTCTCATCCCATATCCACCTCCTGTAAAGTTCTATCGATATCCATCATCCTTACTTCTTGATCCAGTGCATCAATTCACGAAGCTGGGAACCAACTTGCTCGATTGGATGTTCGGCTTCATTACGGCGAGTTGCTGTCATGAATGCATTGCCGGATTGATTTTCAAGGATAAAGTCGCGAGCGAATTTACCTTGCTGGATATCTTCAAGTACTTTCTTCATTTCTTTCTTCGTTTCATCCGTTACAACACGCGGTCCAGTTACATAATCACCATATTCAGCTGTGTTGCTGATGGAATGTCTCATGGAAGCAAGTCCGCCTTCATACATGAGGTCAACGATCAGCTTGAGCTCATGCAAGCACTCGAAGTAAGCCATTTCTGGCGCATAGCCTGCTTCTGTCAACGTTTCAAAGCCTGCTTTAACGAGCGCGCTCACGCCGCCGCAAAGTACAGCCTGCTCACCAAACAAATCCGTTTCAGTTTCTTCTTTAAAGGTTGTTTCGATAACGCCCGCACGGGTACAACCGATACCTTTTGCATAAGCAAGGCCGATTTCTTTCGCTTTACCGCTGGCATCCTGCTCAACTGCGATGAGTCCTGGAACGCCGAAACCTTCTACATATGTACGGCGAACCATGTGTCCAGGGGATTTAGGAGCGACCAAGAATACGTCTGTATCTTTGTCAGGCACGATTTGTCCGAAGTGAACGTTGAATCCATGCGAGAACATGATCGCAGCGCCTTTTTTCATGTTTGGAGCAATCTGCTCTTTGTATACTCTCGCTTGAATTTCATCCGGCATCAAAATTTGAATGACATCCGCACGGCGTGCCGCTTCGTCTACGGCCACTACTTCAAAGCCGTCGTTCACTGCTGTATCCCAAGACTTCCCTGGACGCAGTCCGATAATGACGCTCAGTCCGCTGTCACGAAGGTTTTGCGCTTGAGCATGACCTTGGCTTCCATATCCAATAATCGCGATCGTTTTTCCTTGCAATACGCTGAGATCTGCATCTTTTTCATAGTACATATTTACTGCCATAATATTCGTTCTCCTCCTTATTGTTTAACCCCTTTTGGAATGGGTACGGCAAAACTCCGCAGACCCCATTCGAATCTGCCCGAGCCTTCCCGTACCCATCCAAAAGAGGATACGGTACGTTAAGTTTTTGCTCGCTTCTTCTTATCCTTTGCTTCCGAGACCGCGAGTCATCGCTGTTACGCCGGTTCTCGACAATTCTTTAATGCCGTAAGGCTTCAGAAGCTCCACCATGGCATCGATTTTCGTAGAGTCACCCACCACTTGAACAATCATCGTATTCGTTCCGATATCCACCACAGCGGCACGGAACGTTTCAACGACGCCGAGAATTTCACTGCGCGCGGAAGGGTCAGCACCTACTTTAATTAAAGCCAGCTCGCGGCCAACCATCGGGTTGGAGCTTAAATCAACCACTTTGATCACATCGATCAGCTTGTAAAGCTGTTTTTGGATTTGTTCCAGCGTATGCTCATCGCCTGACGTAACGATGACCATCCGGGACAAGCCCGGTTCTTCTGACTCTCCCACGGTGATGCTTCGGATGTTGAAACCGCGCCGGCCGAACAAGCCGGATACACGCTGTAAAACACCAGGCTGGTCGTTCACTAGTACTGATATGGTATGTCTCTGCTCACTCATTCCGCATCCCCCATTAACATATCGTCGATTGTGTTCCCCTGGGTAACCATCGGATACACGTTCTCGTGTTTGCGAACAACGAATTCTACAAGGACTGGTCCCGGTGTATCCATCGCTTCTTTCCAAGCCTTCTGCGCCTCTTCCTTATTCGTCGCTCGAAGTCCTTTCACCCCGTATGCTTCCGCCAGCTTAACAAAATCCGGACTGCCTGCCAAATCAATATGGCTGTAGCGGTTGTCGTAAATGATTTCCTGCCACTGCCGTACCATGCCAAGTACTTGGTTGTTAATGACGACAATCTTTACAGGGATGTTATGAATCGCGCAAATCGCCAGCTCCTGCGAGCACATCTGCATACCGCCGTCGCCATTAATGGAAACAACCAACCGATCCCTATTTCCCATTTGGGCACCGATCGACGACGGGAAGCCGAAGCCCATCGTCCCCAAGCCGCCGGATGTAACCCAAGAGCGTGGATGGTTGAAGCGATAATACTGGGCAACCCACATCTGATGCTGACCTACGTCGGTCGTTACGATCGCTTCGCCCTTCGTCGTCTCGTTGATCATCTCAACAACGTACTGCGGCTTCAGTTCCGTATCGGAATCTTTATACTTCAGCGGGAATTCCTGCTTCATCTGCTGAATGTGCTGGATCCATGCTTCGGATTTGGCCGGCTTCGCTTTCTGATTCGCCAGCTCCAACACTTTCTTAATATCACCGACACACGGGATCGATGTCTCTACAATCTTGCCAATTTCCGCAGGGTCAACGTCGATGTGGGCAATTTTCGCTTTCGGCGCGAATCCCTGCACCTTCATCGTTACCCGGTCATCGAACCGTGCACCGATACCGATCAACAAATCACAATTTTGGAGCGCTTTGTTCGCCGTGTATGTTCCGTGCATACCCGGCATGCCCATCCAAAGCTCGTGTGCGCTCGGAAATCCGCCTAATCCAAGCAGCGTCGTCGTTACAGGAATGCGTGTCTTCTCAACGAATTCCATCAGTTCCTGATGCGCATCGGAAGAAAGCACTCCGCCCCCGGCAAGAATGACCGGTCTTTCCGATTGCTCAATCGCTTCCAGCAGTCTCTCGACCTGCAGACGGTTCGGATTCACTGTCGGATTGTACCCACGAATATTGGTTTCCGTTGGGTAGTAGAACTCTGTCACTTGAGCCGAGACATCCTTAGGAATATCCACGAGCACAGGACCTTTTCTACCGGTGTTCGCAATATGGAACGCCTCATGAATGATTCTTGGCAGATCCTCTACCTTGCGTACCAAGTAGCTGTGCTTCGTGATCGGCATCGTAATGCCCGTAATGTCCGCCTCTTGGAAAGCATCCGTACCGATCACGGAAGTCGCTACATTCCCTGTAATCACCACCAATGGCACTGAATCCATATATGCTGTCGCAATACCCGTCACTAAGTTTGTTGCGCCCGGACCGGAAGTGGCGATACATACTCCGACCTTCCCAGTGGAACGAGCATAACCGTCGGCTGCGTGGATTGCTCCTTGTTCATGTCTTGTGAGCAAATGATTAAAATGCGGATTGGAATGCATCGCATCGTAGATGTAAAGCACGGCTCCTCCCGGATAGCCGAACACACAGTCGACACCTTCCAATAAAAGAGATCTAAGCAAAATTTCAGACCCGTTAATCATATCCGGCTTCAACAGTTGTTCGCGCAATTCGTCCGTCAATACTTGGGATTTCTTGGTTTCCGTGTGAGCTGTCACGATGATTTCCTCCTCTCAAAAATTGCCTTCTCGTTTTGAAAATAATGCAAAAAACCCCTTTCATCCCGCTAAAACTAGCGACCGGGACGAAAGGGGTTGATCTTCCGTGGTACCACCCTCATTTACTGCCGTTTCACAACTGGCAGCCTTGAAAGGTAAAATGTTCCTTTACCTTTGCACTGTAACGGGTGCGCCCGATTTTCCCTAATAGGCATCTTCAGCGATGCAGCTGCAAATCGCTAAAAGGCTTTTCAGGAAAACAGCTCCGAGGTGAGCTCGTCATTAAGGGATTATGGCGAAGGTTTCAGCTGTTCCTTCACTCTCTGTTCATAAGTGCCCTTAACACTTCGTCCTCTTCATTGCCGATGACTGTAACGTATTGAATCAATTTAAAAGTATTATAGCGAGTACGCACACTTTAGTCAATGCCTTTGCTTAAAGAAAACAGATAAGAAATCGATCACGAAAACCGGCCATCGCTGCCGGCGTCCAGTCCCGCAAGAAATATCCGTAATACAAATTCCAAACTTTGGCCCGGGTTCACGTTCATTTTAAAGCCTTGTTTGGCCTCCAGCACGGCAAAGCCATGGTTAATGCTCCGAATGCCGCGAACGATATGAACCTGCTCTGTTTCGGAAAAATCGTATGGTTCCAGCAACCTGAACATCATTCCAACCAGCTGGTCTCCCTGCTCCTTCACTTCTTCATCCTCGTCGTCCGGAGTCATAATAAATGCCTCGTAAAGACCCGGGTGCTCAGTGGCATATTTCACATAGGCCTTAGAAACGGAAATGATCGCATCTTTTCCAGTCTTGTTAAAAGCTGCTGCCATCATACGTTCTCTTAATGTAGCCAGCGCATGCAGCGCCATCTGCTTTCTTAGTCCCGACAGCCCATCCACATGATTGTATAAAGACGGGGACTTGATGCCAAGCTCCTTCGCAACGGATGACAAGGTAACGTGTTCGAGCCCTTCTTCGTCGGCTTTGCGAGCTGCTGTTTCAACAATGTTATGAAGGTCAATATTTTTTCGCAAGATCTACTGCCCCTTTCCCAACGCCTGTTCCGCTTCGGTGATCGCCTGCTCCATTTGTGCGAGTGGATTCATCAGCACTGCTCCGTGACCTACGGCCAGCAGAGCTGGAGCCCTCTTAGCCAGCTTCTTAGCCGACCTTACCGAGGCGGCTGGATCCCAAGTTGCCATGGCGGGAAAAGGGAACATCGCTTTCATCTTTCCAGATACTGCAATGCCTCCCCTCGTCTGGAACGCATCTCCCACGATCAAGCAGCCGCTGCGCTCGTCGTAAAATGCCATCGAACCTGGTGTATGTCCGGGACAAGCGACGGCCTTCAAGGAGCCGACGGCATCTCCATCCGAAAGCAGCACATCCGGTCTCGTCTTTACTCGTTTAGGCACACCGCCTTTAATCGGCTTCTGAGGCTCCTCTGGTTCCAACGCGGTATCCCCTTGTAGTAGTTTGCTATCTCTGCGGGAAATGAATACCTTCGCATCCGGCAATTCCTCCTTCAGCCGATCAAGCGCCCCGATATGATCGTCATGCGCATGGGTTAGGACGATTCGAGTAATCGGCTTGCCAATTTCCCTCGCTGTCTTCAATATAGCTTTGCTGCTGTAAGGCAGCGCCGCATCAATTAAGGTCAATTCTTCCTGCTCCTCTACAAGATAGCAGTTCACCGGAAACAAACGGGGCATGAAAGAGAGCTGATATAGGTAAGGATACTGGCTTATTTTCATCATTAACGCCTCCCAAATACTAATCATATTAATAATATAACTAATAGTATTAGTTTTTGTCAATAAGAAATTAGTAAATGCTCATAAAATCCCCTTTGACCTATTCTCATAAGTACCTATCGTGAAAAAACTCCTATCGGAGTGCTTCGTGGAAGATCAACCATCCATGTTTGCAAAAGCAAACTGCTTTGAAAACATGAGATACCGTTCAAGTAAAAAAACCGTCACAATGTGGCGGTTTTCGATGATGCCTCATTAGGCATTCAATTTTTGTTTTGCTACGCCTGCCAAATCAGCAAATGCTTTTTCATCGGAAACTGCGAGGTCTGCAAGCATTTTGCGGTTTACTTCCACACCTGCAAGCTTGAGTCCGTGCATCATTTTGCTGTAAGTCAAACCGTTCATGCGTGCAGCCGCGTTAATACGAGTGATCCACAATTTGCGGAAATCACGTTTGCGCTGACGACGGTCACGGTATGCATACAGCAGGGATTTCATAACCTGCTCTTTTGCTGTTTTAAACAATCTATGTTTCGAACCAAAGTAACCTCTAGCAAGCTTTAATACTTTTTTGCGACGACGACGCGTTACGATTCCGCCCTTTACTCTTGCCATGTCGTACTACCTCCCTGAGTGAATTGAGAATTATTTCATGTATGCGATCAGTTGTTTGATCCGTTTTGCATCTCCGCTGGCAACTAAAGCACCTTTGCGCAGTTTACGTTTTCTTGCAGGAGATTTGCTCTCCAGGATGTGTCTTTTGTAAGCTTGAGCTCTTTTAATTTTACCTGTACCGGTTTTTTTGAAGCGCTTTGCCGCGCCGCGGTGTGTCTTCATTTTAGGCATGAGACGAATCCTCCTATGAAATTGAGCTTCATGAATTATTTAGGTGCCAAAATCATGATCATGCTGCGGCCTTCAAGCTTCGGCCTGCGTTCTACCACAGCAATTTCTTCGACCTCTTTTGCAACCCGATCAAGAACCTTCTGACCGATGTCCGCATGGGTAATTTCCCGGCCGCGGAAACGAATCGAGCATTTCACTTTGTCCTGACTGTTAATAAACTTGATGACGTTGCGAAGCTTCGTTTGAAAATCATGATTCTCGATGGTGGCACTAAAGCGTACTTCCTTCAATTCAACTACCTTTTGATTTTTCCGGGCTTCCTTGTCTTTCTTCTGCATTTCATAACGGTATTTACCGTAATCCATGATCCGACAAACAGGGGGTTTTGCTCCAGGAGCGACCGCAACCAAATCCATTCCCGCTTCTGTTGCGAGTTGAAGAGCTTCTCTGATTGGTTTAATCCCGAGCTGTTCACCTTGTGCATCAATGAGACGAACTTCCCTTGCACGAATGTCTTCGTTTACCAAATGATCCTTGCTGATAACTTGCCACCTCCAGAGTTTGTTGAAAAACCAACAATGTAATGTTCGCAAAAACAAAAAGATGCAGGCAGAGTATTCCGCCCACATCTCGATCATCAGCTTTGCAGATAAAACTGCATCACAATTATTCGTCAGGAACCAGCCAACTTGCCGTCGGTCAGGTGAGAAGCGGGCGCTTCTGCTTTACATATGCTTAGTTAAGAATTACTTAGTAACTGTATCATCAGTTCGCATGAATGTCAAGCACATCTACAGAATTGCTTTTGGATTTTGTGACACTCTCGTAGCTGGCGAGCAGCCGTTCAAAAATGGATTCCCAGGTTTGTTCCAAGCTGTACGCTCTGGCATCCTTAGACATTTGCTCCCTCATCTGCGGATTTCGGAACAGCAGCTCTACCGCTTCTGTGAATTCATCAACATTTTCCGGCTCGCACAGCAGTCCTGTCTTTTGATGCAGAATATTATCCTTCACCCCGCCAGCTGCCGCACCGACAACCGGTGTACCGCTAGCCATCGATTCCAGAACGACATTGCCGAACGTTTCCGTAGCAGAAGGGAATAGGAACACATCCGCTGCCGCAAATAATTCGCTCAATTCCTTTCCTTTCATAAACCCGAGCAAGCTGATGTCCTCAACACCGGAATATTCATCAACCAGATCTTTATGCAGCGGTCCGTCTCCGACAAGAACGAGATGCGATTTTTTGCGAATCTCCGGACTTAACCGGTTAAAGGTTTCAAACAATACATGAATGCCTTTTTCCGGTGCAAGACGGCCAACGAAGAGAATCACAAACTTGTCCGTTGGAATGTCGTATCGACCCAATACGTCCTCCTTATCGACTTCCGGTTGAAATTGATGAGTATCGATTCCTCTTGACCAAATCTCCAAATGCTTGAAGTCGCGCTTTTCCAGATACTCTTTGGTGGAGTGCGACGGAACGTAAATTTTCTCACAATCCTGATGAAACCATGTAATATAGCGCCAGTAAATGTTTTCGATCCACGGAATTTTATAATACGATAAGTACTGATCGAAATGTGTATGATATGAAGCGACGAGCGGAATATTATGCTTCTTCGCATACCGGTGTCCCATAAGCCCCATGTTGAACGGCGTAGCGACATGAATGATCGTTGGATTCAGCTCTTTTAACGTCTTCTTGATATGTAACGGGTTCGGTATTCCCAAACGCACCTCGGGATACAGCAAAAAGGGAATGCTGTGAAATCGTTCCACGATGTTTTGATCAATCGCCATATCTGTCATTTCATGTGAAGGAGCAAAAACTTTGCAGGAGATTCCTTTACTGTTCAGAAATTCAACCCATCTACCCAATGTTTTAGCAACACCATTCACATCTGGCAAATACGTGTCCGTAAATAATGCCACTCTCATACTTATACCTCCCAAATTACAAACCGACAAACTACATAGCAGATCATTTAATGTTCTTATTCCAGTATATTTCGGATGTGCACTAATTTAATCATTAAAAATCCGCTCAAAAAATTAATATTCATTTCATTCTGCTCTTACAATCCTATGATATCATATATGCATATTAGGAATTTCCGGTTACACAATATATAATGGAGACAGGGGGGATCCTATGAGCCGAATGGTAAACTGGCTTCAAGTGCGTGAGCAGAAATTGTTTTTTTGGTTTAACCATAAGCTTCAGCATACGATCACCGATCGGGTCATGAACATCGTCACTCATCTGGGCGGCGCGACTTTTACGATCGTGTTCTGTCTATGCTTAATTACCCTGTTCAGCCGTCCATGGAGCTTAGTCGGAATCCAAGCGTTAACCGCTTTGGCTGTTAGTCATATACCGGTTGCGATTATAAAAAGGAAGTATCCTAGACTTAGACCTTATTTAGTGTTGCCAAAAACAATCACTTGTAAAAATCCGTTGAAGGACCATTCTTTCCCTTCCGGTCATACGACGGCGATCTTTGCAGTGTCCATTCCATTACTGATGCTTTCGCCGTCGCTAAGCTTTATCGTTCTTCCACTGGCTCTCACCGTGGCGGCATCCAGAATCATCTTGGGACTTCACTACCCGTCTGACGTCGCGGTCGGTGCCATCATCGGAAGCACTGCGGCTTTCATTTCCGCTTCGATGATCTCATTCTAAAGATCTAGAAGCCGGGAATGGGCCGCAGGCCATCCTCTTCTTCCAGCCTTTTCAAATGCGCCTCTAACGCTTGTTTTCCTACCGCTACCTTACATTGGTGAATACGGACACCTTGACTTACAAACTTCCGTTCATACTCCGTAAACACATGATCTTCCGGTGTTCCTTGGCCGTGCAAATCGAGGGTAATGTCATACATTCTTAAACCTAGATTAGCGAATGCATTCAAGGAAAACTCGAACAAAGAGACCGAATCGGTACGAAGCTGAATGATCCCTTGTTCGTTCAAAATGTCTGCATATTTATATAAGAACCCAGGATGCGTAAGCCTTCTGAAGGCGTGGCGTTTCTTAGGCCATGGATCGCTAAAATTTAAATAAATACGTTCTATTTCATTCGGAGCGAAAATGTCCTCGATACGATTTATATTCGCCAGAGTCAGCGCCAAGTTCGGAATATGGCCATCCTCTTGCAGCTGATGGGTTTCGATCGCTTTTTCGCTTGCCTTGCGAATCAATTCATCGTACATATCGATTCCTACATAATTGATTTCGGGATGACGATAGCTCAGCTCGCTGATAAAATTTCCTTTTCCCATGCCAAGTTCAACATGAATCGGATGGTCATTACCGAAATATTCATGCCACGTGCCCTTATACTGCTGCGCCTGCAAAATGACCGAATTTTTTTGCTGTTCTAAATATTGATGCGTATCCCGACGTTTTCTAAGCCGCATGAACTGTTCCTCCGATTATTAAATCTCAATCTATTTTGCCCAAGTTCTTCATAATTGTAAAGAGAAGTTTATTCCAGAACTCTCCAATATTTTGGAACTGCTTCATTAGGCGGACAAGAAGGCGTATATCCTTGATCCTTCTTTGGCGAATTAAAAAAGGGATGCCTTATGCAGGCACCCCTATAACCTTAACTACCTTAATGCAGTGCAGTTTGATCCAACTGCTCCATTAATTTCTTCGTTGCTGCCCGCTTCAGCTGAGGCTCTCCATTAAAACGGACACCGGTTAAAGCAATCGCTTCCTTGACGGTCAGCTCAATCGTAATTTTCTCATCGCCTTTTGGCACTTTCACTTGAGAATTCATATCCATCACCTCTCGTAATTCATATTGGAATCTTTCCCTAATGACAAAGAAACTATGAACGTAACTACGATGGATAAACTGTTTTTCACAGTTATAATATAACATGTCATGTAATATTTTTCAATGGATTCATGCGAAAAAAATAATAATACAATCCATTTCATAAATGATCTATATACCGAATTTGTAACTACTAGTCTTGATTAAAGCTGCCCACTCCACTCCCTTTCCGACCACTTTTTTGGTACAATAAGTCTGGTCGTGAATTCACTCTATATAAAGGAGACTTTTGCTTCATGGAAAGCAGACAGCAAGCCGTTTGTGATTCTCCACTGCTGTGGGGGGACAAACGATTTCATACATGGAACTACGAAATGAAACAGCAATTTGGCGAGAAGGTGTTCAAGGTCATGCTCGACGCAGGGTTCACCTGTCCGAATCGTGACGGCACCATCGCAGCGGGCGGATGCACATTTTGCAGTGCAAGAGGCTCCGGAGACTTTGCCGGCAGAAGGCGGGACGATCTCGTAACGCAGTTCAACGAGGTGCGGGACCGGCAGCATCAAAAATGGCCGAACGCCAAATATATCGGATACTTCCAGGCATACACGAATACGTACGCGCCTGTAGAAACGCTCCGGGAATATTATGAGGTTATTCTAGAGCAGCCGAACGTCGTCGGTCTATCCATCGCGACAAGACCGGACTGCCTGCCCGATGATGTCGTCGAATATTTAGCGGAGCTGAACGAAAGAACTTACCTCTGGGTTGAGCTCGGGCTGCAGACCATTCACGAGTCTACCTCGACGCTCATCAATCGCGCCCACGATACACAGTGCTATTATGATGCGGTGGAAAAGCTGCGCAAGCACAATATCCGCGTCTGCTCGCACATTATATACGGTTTGCCGGGTGAGACGCCGGATATGATGCTGGAAACCGGTCGCGCTGTATCCAAGATGGACGTGCAGGGGATTAAAATCCACCTGCTTCACTTGATGAGAAAGACGCCGATGGTTCGTCAATGGAAGGAAGGATTGCTCGAATTTATGGAGATGGATGACTATATTAAGCTCGTCGTCGACACACTCGAATTTCTTCCACCCGAGATGATCGTTCATCGCCTGACAGGTGATGCTCCTCGCGACCTGCTGATCGGCCCGATGTGGAGCCTGAACAAATGGGAAGTGCTCAACGCCTTCGACCGCGAACTGAAGGAGCGGAACAGCTGGCAGGGCAAGCATTGGAAGGCTTAGGGGGCGTAAAGTGAATGGGTTTTGTATCTGTCCTGAGTTTCGCTCAGCAGCTGGTCAGAAAGGCCGTCTCTTTCGGTGACGCTGTCATTGACGGCACGTCCGGCAACGGAGTCGATACGTTATTTCTGGCCGAGCTGGTAGGTCCCCGAGGTCATGTTTTTGCATTCGATATACAAAAGCAGGCGATCGAATCTACGGCTAGTAGGCTGGAGCAAGCCGGGGTGCTGGACGAGCGAATGCATCTGCTGCACACATCTCACGCCGATATGAACGAAGCCATCGGGTCCAACTGGCATGGCAGAATCAAAGCGGCGATGTTCAATTTCGGCTATTTGCCGGGAGCGGATACGTCCGTCATTACCCAGACCGATACATCCATCCGAGCATTGGAATCGGCACTCGAACTCCTATGCAAGAATGGAGTCATTACGGCCATCCTCTACCCCGGTCACACTGGCGGTGATACAGAAGCGGAAGCCATAGAAGCGTGGGCTGCCGCCCTTCGTGCGGATCAGGCACAAGCTATATGCTATCGTATGCTGAATTCATCCAGAACTTCTCCTTACATGATTGCCCTTCAGAAGAGGTAGCCTGTCACTCATGGACCTGTTCATCAGGTCATGAAAATATATAGAAATAGGAGAGAAGAGACGATGAAACCTTACCCTCTTAAATTTCAAGCGGAATTTAAAGAACGTGTATGGGGAGGAAGAGCCCTAGAACAATTTGGTTTCGAACTCCCTGATGGTCACATTGGCGAAGCTTGGGTCATCGGAGATCACGCCCACGGAACGACCAAGGTCGTTAACGGAGATTTAGCCGGAAAAGGGCTGGATGAGGTGAGAGAAGCCTTTGGATCTGAATGGTTCGGGCCAAAAGGAAGCCAGACCAAGAATGGTAAATTCCCGCTGCTGATCAAGCTGCTCGATTGTCAGGATGACCTGTCTGTGCAGGTGCACCCGGATGATCATTACGAGAAGCTGGCTGAAGGCGAATTAGGTAAAACGGAAATGTGGTACATTCTGGATGCAAAGCCAGGCGCAAAAATTATATACGGCTTAAAAGAACATGTAGATCGGGCTGCTTTCGCTCAGGCGATTGAAGAAGGCCGAATTATGGATTGTCTGCAGGAGGTTGAGGCGAAGACTGGGGATACGTTCTATATCCCTGCCGGTACCGTTCACGCTCTAAAAGCCGGTGTGTTGGTCGCCGAAATTCAACAAAACTCAGATACCACGTATCGAGTTTACGACTATGATCGTCCTGGGCTCGACGGAAAGCCTCGTGAGCTGCATATTGAAGACTCATTACATGTAACGAAATACGGGGACTCGGGAGCAAGCCGCAAAACAACAGATATCGATGCTCCTCATCATTGGCTCAATTTAGCGGAGTCACCATACTTCATTACAGATAAAGCGATTGTGGACGGCCGCTGGGAGCAAAGCACAACACAGGACAGCTTCGTGATTCTCATTGTCTGCGAAGGGGAAGGTCAGATTCATGGGGGCGGAGAATCGCTGCCGCTGAAGCGCGGCGAAGCTCTGCTGCTGCCGGCGAATCTCGGAGCTTATGTGTTGGAAGGCAAAATGACCGTGCTTCGCAGCTATTTGCCTTAAAAGCCAGCCTGACGATCCATTGATGACCCCCAATTTTATATCTTCTTATTCTATTGAAACAAGCCAGCCGAACATATCCTCGGCTGGCTTGTTTATATGCACTAGAATATGGGCATCCCTCTACACCGCGATTTGCTCTTCCTCCGGGACCGTGAACACAAGAGGCTGGTCTCCCTGCAGCTGATAGCAGACCAGCAGCAAGGTCGAGCGAGTAGAATCGAAACGTCCGGTCTCCTGATACGTCTTCCAGTCGAAAGGCAGCCGCTCGATCATCGCATGCTTGTGCAGATCCTTCTCCCCAAGCCCCAGCTCGGCAAATGCAGGCGATACCCGTTCAGGCTGTTCGGCAATGCTTCTTAACAGCTCGCTGTGCTTCTGCTTGTCCAGCCGTTCTTCCCACCATACCTTGCGCGGCTTGTACTTATGGTTCATGAAATAATCAAGCTTCATTAAGCCGCGAATGCCCTCGAAGTGATTCGTTCTCCGGCTTGTCAGAAATTGCTCAAGCCGAGTAAACAAATCCTCCAGCTGATGGCCGATCCGCTGCCAGCCTCTGCTCTCCCAGAAATCGCCGAACTCCTGGAAAAAATCAAACGGAGATGAAAATTCATGCTCCACCAAATACTCCATGGTGCGATCGAGACGATGCGCATTCCAGTATTTCTCCAGCACGTCCTCCACTCTTTTGATGCGAACGATATCGGAGAACGGCAGCAGTTCATTGCCCAAAATTTCATATGGAGCGTGATCCATATAAATATATCCGTATTTATCGGCATCGTTTCGCAGACCGGTCCCGCGCAGCATCTTCAAAAATCCGAGCTGCAGCTCTTCCGGGCGGAGTGCGAATACGTCATTGAAGGTCTTTTTGAAGGAATCATAATCCTCCTCTGGAAGACCCGCAATTAAATCAAGATGCTGATCGATTTTACCGCTGTTCTTGATCGTCGTCACCGTGCGGGAAAGCTTCTTGAAGTTTTGTCTGCGCTTGATCAGCTCATTCGTCGTGTCGTTCGTGGATTGAACGCCGATTTCAAAACGGAATATTCCCGGGGGTGCATTCTCTGCAAGAAAATCCAACACTTCCGGCCGCATAATATCAGCGGTAATTTCAAACTGGAACACACAGCCGCCGTGATTTTTAATCAGAAAATCGAAAATTTCCAGCGCATAATCCCTTTTAATATTGAATGTCCGATCCACGAACTTAATGAGCTTCGCTCCGGATTCAATCAAATAGAGAAGCTCCCGCTTCGTCCGCTCAATGTCGAAATAGCGAACACCCACTTCGATACTGGACAAGCAAAATTGGCAGCTGAACGGACATCCTCTGCTCGTCTCAAAATACACGACGCGGTTAGCCAGCGAGGGTAGATCCTCCTTGAAGCGATGTGGTGACGGAATATCGTCCAGCACCAGCTTCGGACGGCCCGGCATCAAAATGATTTCCTCGTCTTTGCGGTATGCGAGCCCATAGACGAAATGATATTTCTGCGTCGTGCTGATTTCCTGAAGCAGCTGATGGAACGTCTCCTCGCCCTCACCCATGACGATGAAGTCCACTTGCGGCAGCTTCCTCATCCATTCTTCCGTGTCATAGGAAACCTCCGGACCGCCGAACACGATCTTCAGCTCTGGCTTGATCTTCTTCAGCATGCCGGCAACCTTAATCGTCTCCGCAATGTTCCATATATAACAGGAGAAGCCGATCACATCCGGATTCTTCTCAAACAAATCCGACACGATGTTCATCGCCGGATCCTTGATGGTGTATTCCGCCATTTCAATCTCGAAATCCTTCTCACAAAACGATTTCAAATAGCGAATTGCGAGCGACATATGAATATATTTTGCGTTTAATGCTGCGACAACGACTTTCATGCTTTAACCCCACATCTTTATATTAATCCTCATTAGGCGAGGTGCGAGACACTTGTATGGCTCAATGTACTATTTTACATGAAAGGCTGCCGTGTTCCAAACGAAACCTTTGCCAACTAAGTATTCTTAAGGCCTAAGTTCTACCGTCATCAAGCCGTCTGAGGGCGGATCGGTAACTCCTTCCGGTACGAAGCTGATGAACAGCCGCTTCATCCTCGCAAGCTCCAACTGCTGCAGCCGTAAGTAACCGACTCCTGCACTTTCGCTCCATACAATAATGCCTCCGTTCACCGGCGTTTCGTCTTCATCTATAATCCACAGCTGGTAGTCCCCGCTCATCGCCGATGGCTTTCCCTCCAACCAAACAAGCATCTCCCTTTCCGGCTTATTCACTACAAAATAACTGCTCAGTTCTCCGCTTGTTGCGCTGTATAGCTCGCTGTTCGGATCAGCGAAAATATGCTCCAATCCGGCCATAGGCTTGCTATTTGAAACTATAAGCTGATCTTTAAGTTGCGCAGCATTCTCGGATGACGTATTCGAATAAATGGCAATCACGAGCATCATGACGGCTGCGGTTCCGGCAACCGTGGAGATCGCCCTGCGTTTCTTTCTTTTCGATAATTGAAGATGATGCGGTTCCGTCCATAATGATTTCTGCAGCCGGCGCTTCAGGGTATCAGACGGAAGAGCATCTTGAGGGACGGTTCCGAGGGTATCCTGCCAATCTCTCAAGGCTTGTGAACAAGATCGGCACTGCGCTAGGTGCATTTCCAAATGCAACTGCGCACTCTCATCTATGCTGCCGAGAACGTAATCTACGATCATCTGTTCATCCGGACACGGCCAAATTCGTTGTTCATCTATCATGCTCTCGTACACCTCCTCCTGAATCAAACCAGCCTCGCTGTTCTAACTGTTTCTTCATATTTCGAAGTCCGTAACGTATCCATGATTTCACCGTACCGAGCGGCTGCCTCATCTCCTCTGACAATTCCCGGTGCGTTCGCTCCTCAAAATAAGCTTCATATACGGCCCGGCGCTGCACCTCCGGGATCGACTGCATCGCATGGGCAAGCTCTTGCTTTTCCAGATGAAAAAGCGCCTGTTCCTCTATATTTCGTTCGGATCCCTTCACTTCCGGTTCTACCGACGCATGGGCAATCACCCGCTGCCTTTTACGAACACGGTCTAAAGCACGTGATTTCGTCCTAACGGCCACCCAGGATTTTAAGCTCCCGCGGCTGGGATCATACTGATCCCATTTTCCAATCAGTTCCATGACGACATCATGGCAAATATCCTCCGCTTCCATCGGGTCGTGAACGATACTTAAGGCTATTCGATACATGAACGGTATATGGCATTCGTAAAAATGCTCAAAGGCTTCATGGGAACCGCGCATCATCCGCAAAATCAGCTCCAAGTCGTCCTCCCTTTCCACGCTCATCTCCCCCCAAGCTGTTGGTTATATTTCATTCATACCACGATTCACAGCGCGCGTAATCTCCACTCTGCCTTTTTTTATTTTGCTTTAAGGAAATTTTTATCTAGTTTTAAGTTTTTGGGCGTCTCGGTATAAATCCAAATTCATTATCAATACGTACAACATACGAATTTAGATTTAGAGGAGGGTCTTTTCCATGAAGTTCAAAGTACAAACGAGGAGATTTTGGTCCAAATGGATGATCATCGCGTGCGTGGGAGCGATCATGCTCTGTATGAGCACAAGCGTCCAGACCGTCAAGGCAGCAGAAGGCGTCACCTTGTTCACGCCTTATACCGACATCTCGGTCGTTCCTGGTGAGACCATTGATTATTCATTGCAGGTCATTAACAACACGGACACGGTTCAGACGGTGCCGCTGACGGTATCCGGACTTCCGCAGGATTGGAGCTATGAATTCAGCTCAGGCGGATGGAGCGTCAGGGAAATTTCAGTTCTACCTGAACAGGAAGTCACTGTCAATATGGATGTAGAAGTTCCACTGCAAATCGATAAAGGCAATTACATGTTTGAAGTTAGAGCAGGATCGGCAGCTCAGCTTCCCCTAACGGTGCGTATTTCCGAACAAGGCACATATAAGTCGGAACTGAATGTAGACCAAACCAATATGGAAGGTCTCGCGGATTCGACGTTTACGTTTGACGGTGAGCTGCGCAACCGTACAGCGGAAGAGCAAGTATACGCTTTATCGGCAAAAGCGCCTGCCGGATGGGAAGTGCAGTTTACGACGAACAGCGATCGCGTCACCTCGGTAAGCATTGAGCCGAACCAAACGGCTTCGATTAACATCTCCGTGCGTCCGCCCGCTCAGGTGGCGGCAGGAACGTACACTATTCCTGTGAGCGCATCCACCAGTTCAACCTCTGCGAATGTCGAGCTGGAAGTGGTGATAACAGGAACATACGGCTTGGAATTGACGACGCCTGACGGTCTGCTCAGCACAGAGGTTCAAGCAGGAAAGTCGAAAAGCCTTGATCTGGTCGTTCGAAATACCGGGTCTACAGAATTAACCGACGTCCAGCTCAGCGATTCTTCTCCTGTCGACTGGGAGGTTGAATTCGAGCCGGCAGCGATCGAATCGATACCTGCGGGAGAAAGCGTCCGAGTAACGGCGAAAATCACCTCAAGCGATCAAGCCATTGCCGGTGACTATGTTTCTCAAATAACAGCCTCCACGGCAGAGGCAACCGATTCCGCTGAATTCAGAGTAGCTGTCAAAACTTCGATGCTCTGGGGATGGATAGGCATCCTGATCATTATTGCGGCATTAGGATGCGTATATTACTTATTCCGGAAATACGGAAGGAGGTAAGGTACGTTGCAATCACCCGTAATTGATATCCGCAATTTAACGAAGGTCTATGGCCATTACACCGCTGTAAACCAGCTGAATCTAACGATCCAGCAGGGGGAAATTTTCGGACTGCTTGGACCGAACGGAGCGGGTAAGTCAACGACGATCTTAATGCTGCTTGGTCTGACGGAGCCAACCTCCGGATCTGCGGTCGTGTGCGGCATGGATCCGACCCGCTACCCTGTGAAGGTCAAGCAGAAAGTCGGGTACCTGCCGGATGACGTTGGTTTCTATGAGGACCGGACAGGGCTGGAAAATTTGCTGTACACCGCTTATCTGAACGGCATTCCTCCGAAGGAAGCACGTGACCGTGCAGAAAAGCTGCTGAAACGAGTCGATCTTGAATCTGCAGCCCACAACAAAACGGGCCAGTATTCGAGAGGAATGCGCCAGCGACTTGGGCTTGCGGATGTGCTCATGAAGGATCCCGAGGTCATCATTCTGGATGAGCCGACGCTAGGTATTGACCCCAAAGGGGTTCAAGAACTGCTGCAGTTTATCGGACAGCTAAGCCGCGAGGATGGACTTACGGTGCTGCTTTCGTCCCACC
Source organism: Marinicrinis lubricantis (assembly GCF_042658665.1). Taxonomy (NCBI): domain Bacteria; kingdom Bacillati; phylum Bacillota; class Bacilli; order Caryophanales; family Paenibacillaceae; genus Marinicrinis; species Marinicrinis lubricantis. The sequence continues at coordinate 3,551 of NZ_JBHSQV010000157.1, read as the reverse complement.
ACCTGCATCAGGTACAGCAAATCTGTGATCGCGTTGGCATATTCGTTAAGGGCAAGCTGCTGGCCGCAGGCGATATCGGGACGCTGTCCCGCACGCTGTTCAGCAAAGAGGATATTCGGATCGAGGCGCATACTTCTCCGCTAAGTAGGGAGACTGCCGAGGAACTTGCCCAGATTGAAGCTGTCAAAAGACACGAAAGCCGGGAAGACGGAACCACGATCTTCTATTGCGAAGAAGATGTTTCGAGCCGTATTGCGGAAACGATCATCCGATCTGGAAGCTCTCTGTACAGCCTAGTTAAGAAACAGTACGGATTGGATGAAATTTATCATCGTTATTTCTCAGGAGGTGACTCCCATGATGAGCTTCCGGGTCAACCTGCGTAACTCATGGTCGCGGCTTGAGGCGCTTTGGCGCAATCGGCAGGAGCAGCGTCTAGGCAGAGGACCCCATCCTTTCTGGGCCATGGTGTCTAAGGAAGCAGCTGACCATATTCGAAGCTGGAGATTCAATATTTTGCTCATTCTCGTTGCATTAACGTGTTTGGCTTCCCTATACAGCGCACTGGAGCAGTTTCATGCGAACGCAGGCAGCGAAGAGCTGGACAGCAGCTTCGTATTTCTGCAGCTGTTTACCCTTTCGGATGGTACCCTCCCGTCGTTTATTACATTCATCGGCTTTCTCGGGCCGCTGCTTGGCATCGGGATGGGATTCGATGCGATCAATGCAGAGCAGAACAAAGGAACCTTAAGCCGGATACTGGCACAGCCGGTTCATCGGGATTATATTATCAACGCCAAGTTCACCGCGTCCTTGATCGTCGTTGGCATCATGTTCTTCGCCCTAACGATGATCGTAGCCGGCGCAGGCATCATTACGCTAGGGATTCCCCCTACTCCAAGCGAATTTTGGCGTATTCTTTTCTTTGTTCTGCTTACCGTATGTTACATTGCTTTTTGGCTCAATTTATCGATTCTGTTTTCCGTCCGCTTCAAGCAAGCGGCAACGAGCGCATTGTGTGCAATGGCCGTGTGGATTTTCTTCAGTGTCTTTTATGATCTGGTGATGAGACTGGTCAGCAGATGGCTGGCTCCTTCCACGAATGCTAGCGTCGATGAACTTGTCTCCTATCAGGAGTGGATGCAAAATCTTATGCGTATCTCTCCGAACCAGCTGTATTCAGAGGGTACCACAACCTTGCTAATGCCTTCTGTCCGAAGCCTGGGACCGCTGACCGTCGAACAAGTATACGGGGCTATCCCGAGCCCGCTTTCTCTTGGGCAGAGCCTGCTGCTGGTTTGGCCTCAGATCACGGGTCTGGCTGCCTTAACCATTGTGTGCTTCGCTATTTCATACGTGCTGTTCATGAGAAAAGAGGTACGCGCAAGATAAACGAGGGCTGTTCCGTATGTAAGTGTGAATATAGGTTGTGGCATGTAAAATGGATGGATGAAAGGTTTTGATTTGGGGGTAACGCCTCGCGAAGACATTCATAAAAGCCGCACAAGCTGTACCTTTACTACCTGAGTTATAGGTCAGCCTGTGCGGCATTCCTTTTGCTTACACATAATTCGGTTCAAAGGACGCCTCGTGCTTGGATTCAAGAAGGCTAACTCTCCACGCTTCGGCCTCCTCAAGCATCCGCTGATCCGCTAAATCCAACTTGGATTGGAGCTGATCTCGATCCGCGATCTCCTGCTGTAATGAAGTGAACAATTGTTTACGCTCCTCTGCCCATTTAGCGGTTTTGTACAAAATCATGATTTGGTTCTCCCTTCAGGTAATGTGATGACCTTAACTTCATTTTACAAACGAAGTATTATATGAAGATCAAGGCATGGTTAATGCACGGTTAAATCTATTTTGATCAAAATTTGTAGAAATTATTTATAAGCATTTCCATTTTTTCGCCCCGTGCCGCTGTTTCGTTTTTACTCCTGCTTCATGGTATAGTGTTAGGAGTGGAAGTCGTATGAACGGAGTGTGAATGAAAGAATGGCAAAACAAGCTGCCAAGCCAGAAGCCGAACGTGTACAAGTCGGCACGCGTTTTAAGCTGGACATCCGAAAAATTGGGATTAATGGCGAAGGCATTGGATATTATAAGCGGAAAACCGTATTTGTCCCCGGCGCATTGCCTGGAGAAACGGCGGAAGTTGAAGCGAATCGCGTGTTCCCCAACTATATTCAAGGCAAGTTAATCCGCGTTACAAAAAAATCAAAGGATCGTGCTGTCCCCCCTTGTCCCGTCTATGATCAGTGCGGCGGCTGCCAGCTGCAGCATATGAGCTATGAAGCCCAGCTGCGGGCGAAGGAAGAGATCGTCCGCGAATCATTCGCGAGATATACGGGACTAAACGAGCTGCCGATGCTTCCGATCTTCGGCATGGAGGATCCGTGGAAATATCGCAACAAAGCGCAAATGCAGGTCGGTCATCAAAAAGGAAAAATGATCACCGGTCTATATGCGCCGGGAAGCCACCAGCTTGTTGACCTGTCCGGCTGTCCGATCCATCATCCGGCAGTGAACCGTGTCATCGCACAGGTCAAGCAAATTGCCGAGCGATTTAAGATTCCTGTGTACCAAGAAAGAAAACGAACAGGAACCCTACGGAATATCGTGGTGAGATGCGGCTTTGCCTCTGAGGATCTGCAGCTGACGCTGGTAACAGCTGGGCGCGATCTGCCGCAAAAGAAGGAGCTCATCGCTGCGGTCACGAGAGAGATCCCGCAGGTGACGAGTATCTCCCAAAATATTAATCCGCACAAAACATCGCTAATCTTCGGAGATGAGACGCTGCATCTGTGGGGCAAGGAAACGATGGAAGAACGGCTGGGTGAGCTGCGCTACGAGCTGTCACCGCGCGCATTCTTTCAGCTGAATCCGGAGCAGACGCTGAAGCTGTATGATGAAGTGAAGCGGGCCGCTGCTTTAACAGGCAAAGAAGAAGTGATGGATTTGTATTGCGGGACAGGTACGATTGCACTGTGGCTGGCGCCGCATGCGAAGAAGGTCTTCGGGATTGAAATGATTCCCGAAGCGATCGAGGATGCGAAGCAGAATGCGAAAAACAATGGCATAACTAACGCGGAATTTATGGTGGGCAAGGCCGAGCAACTGCTGCCGCAGCGTATCCAAAAAGGCGAACGCCCCGACGTCATCGTCGTCGATCCGCCTCGCACCGGTTGTGACGACAAGCTGCTGAAAGCGGTCATTCAAGCGAAGCCGAAGCGGTTCGTGTACGTATCCTGCAACCCATCCACCCTGGCAAAGGATTGCAAGGTGCTGCTGGATAACGGCTTCCGCATCGAATGGATCCGCCCAGTAGACATGTTTCCGCAGACGGCGCATGTGGAGTGCTGTTCACTATTCGTTCGGAATGATTAATTTATAAGATAAAATGGTGTCATCACCCTTCTTCTCGGATCAAGTCCAAATTCGTGTGTAAATTCCCTCAGCTAGATGGGGCTACATAATGCGAGTCACTTTGGCATCGGATTTTGGCCGATCCTTGCGCCATTCCATGTACTCGGTCATGTCGAGATACTTCT
>NZ_JBHSQV010000156.1:0-33663 GCF_042658665.1 Marinicrinis lubricantis | reverse complement strand
TTCACCAGAAATTCTGCAGGTCTGCCCATTTCTGCAATTCAAGTCAGCAAAGCTGAAAAAGCTGTTCTACTAAGCCTAGAATTCTGCTGCGTAATTCCCAAAAACGGAATTATGCAAAATGCTTAATTATTAAACGACGATATGAATGGTTATGTAAAATAAATTACATTTTTGATTAATTTGTTGTTTGCCAATAACGGTGTACATCGTTTAATCTAATTTATACTATGTTGATTATAATACACAGTGTAAATTAAGTCTAGACAAAGAGAAAGAAAGGATGGGAGTACTTTTGAGCAATACGAGTAAAGAGTTTGACAGTGGGTCCGTCAAAAAAGGGCCAATTTTGTTTATCATGATTTTGGGTGCCTTCCTTGCGACGTTGAATCAGACGATCATGAGTGTCGCCACACCGGAATTAATGAACGATTTTAGCATTTCTGCTACAACCGCCCAATGGCTTACGACGGGTTACATGCTGGTGAACGGCGTTCTTATTCCAATCACGGCCTTTTTAATGCAGCGCTTTACAACTCGGGAGCTATTCCTTAGCTCCATGATCTTATTCTTAGTCGGTACGATCGTATCGGCCTTCGCGGTCAACTTCCCTGTTCTGCTGACCGGACGACTCATTCAGGCTGCTGGTGCAGGCATCATTATGCCGCTGCTCATGAACGTGATCTTAACGCTGTTCCCTCCGGATAAAAGGGGAGCTGCCATGGGAATGGTAGGGCTTGCCATTATTTTCGCACCTGCGATTGGTCCTACGCTGGCCGGCTATATCTTAGAAAATTTCGCATGGGAAACGATGTTTTACGGTATGATTCCATTCGCTGTGATCGTTATCGGCTTAGGTTTTATATATCTCAGAAATGTATCGGAGCGAGTTTATGCCAAAGTAGATGTGACCAGTGTCATCTTGTCTACGATTGGATTCGGTGCTTTACTATACGGCTTCAGCAGCGCAGGAAGCGCAGGATGGCTGAGTCCCGAGGTACTCGCTACAATTATCACGGGTGCCCTTGCTCTCGCTCTCTTCACGTGGCGGCAGCTCGTTTCCAACAATCCTTTGCTTGATCTGAGAGCCTTTAAATACTCGATGTTTTCATTGACCACGATTATCAATATTGCGGTAACCATGGTCATGTATGCAGATATGATGCTGCTTCCGCTGTACCTTCAAAATGCCCGGGGCTTCTCTGCGTTGGAATCTGGACTGCTCATGATGCCGGGAGCGCTGCTGATGGGTCTCTTGATGCCTGTTACCGGAAAACTATTCGATCGTTTCGGCGCGAAATGGCTTGCCGTGATTGGTACGGCCATTATGATCGTCTCCACTTTCAGCTTCATTAACTTAACCGACTCGACCAGCTTCACCTATTTGGTGGTGATGTCTACTGTGCGCCGGATCGGCATGGCGATGCTGCTCATGCCAATTCAGACCGCCGGATTAAACCAACTGCCTTCCAAGCTGAATGCTCACGGTACAGCGATATCCAATACCGTTAGGCAGGTTGCCGGAGCTGTCGGTACATCCCTGCTTGTCTCCGTCATGGCCAATCGTACAGAAATTCATTTGGAAGAAGCTATGACTGAAGGCGGTGCAGCTTCCATGACGCAAACAATGATCACGGACGCGTCCATCCAAGGCATTAATGATGCCTACCTTCTCATTATTGGTTTCTCGGTGATCGGGCTCGTGCTTTCCTTCTTCATTAAACGAATGGATCAAGCTGAGAAGAAGGAAGCCGAAGTGCAGCACAGCAAGGCCCAAATGAGGCGAGAAAGCACCGAAAGTTAAACTGAAAACAATAAAACAATCCTCATAACCCATCAATGAAGCCGCTGGCTAAGGAATTCCCTTATGCAGCGGCTTTATTTTGTGGAGATTTTCATCTGACAAACTCAACTCGTTGTTTCACCAAAAGTAACATCGATTTTCACCAGCTCCGAACGGCTGCCGATCCTTATCGGCGGTCCCCAGAATCCATATCCAGACGTCACAATGGAATGAAGCTGTTCCTTCTGCAAATATCCCCAATCATTCTCATACATCGCATCCGTGATTAGATTACCGGGGAACACTTGACCGCGGTGCGTGTGGCCGGAGACCATCAAATCAATGCCCTGCTCTTGTGCAATGTCGAGATCGTAGGGCTGATGGTCCAGCAAAATAACAGGCTTCGAAAGATCTATCCCATCCATCAATGGAGCGAGCTCTTCCCTGCCGTCATCGCTGTGGTCTCTTCGTCCTACAAGGGTCAACGAATCTGCTACCACTACGGATTCATCGTATAGGACATGCATATTGCTGTTTTCCAACACAGCAATCATGTCCTCGGTCGGACCGTCGTAACGGTCATGATTGCCAAGAGATGCGTAGACGCCATAGGTGGATTCAATTTGTGAAAGTACTTCGTCGATTCCTTGATCGACATAAGGACGAATATCGTCATCGAAAACATCGCCAGGGAACAGTATAAGATCCGCATCCAGCTTATTAATCTCTTCCACTAAACGCTCAGCATGATCGCGTCCGGACAAAAGTCCGAAATGCATGTCTGCAGCCATCACAACGGTCAGGGACGAGACGGAGGGCACGTCTTTTTCAATGTGAATTTCATATGTACGGAGAACAGGATTGTAAGCATTATAAATTCCGTAAGTAAGGAAGGATACTAACAGCAATAAAACAACGGCACCGGACCATGCTTGTACACGTTGATGCGGCAGCCTAGTAAACCGCAGCAATCTTACAGTAATCTGCGCTAACGGCACCAAGATGAGCAGCAAATAAAAGACGGCCATCCAATACGCGCCGATGACGCCTAAGAATGCCTGATCCGTAAATTGACCTAAGAAAAACGAGCTCGCTACTATTGCTAAAACGATACTATAAATCCATTTGAAGCGTTTGGACGAAGCCTTTGGTCCGAGCCAGCGATAACTGCTCCGGCCAATATAAAACACCAATGCGGCATACAATACCAAGAAAACAAGTGCTATTACAATAAACAAGTGGATCATCTGCCTTCTCGTCAGTTTAATCGAAAACACTCTAGACAATATCAAATTGTAAAGAAGCCGATCGTAAGCGTCAAATAAGTCAAACAACTAATACGAGAATAGGGCAGCATGGTTTCATATTCGTTAGATCGATAGAAAAACTTTTAATCATATGACACGTGTCATATGATTCCGTTGACAGGTGTGAATGTTCTCCCTCTCTTTTCATCGATACAATAAAAATCAAAAAAATGAGAAAAGAGAGTGATGAATGATGGGGGAACAACGAGAACGAATCAGGTTGCTCGATATTTTACGGGGATTTGCGATTTTAGGTACGCTTGGGACGAATATATGGATCTTTGCTTATCTGGGAGATTTGTCTTACATTACGACCTATGCATATACCGAATGGCGGACGGCGAACGATCTGCTTCGGATGATCGTCCTGTTCTTGGTCAACGGGAAGCTGCTCGGTCTACTTACCATCATGTTCGGTGCAGGCATGGAATTGAAATATCGGCAGTCGAAGCGCAAAAATTTATCCTGGCCTGGCGGGTATATGTGGGTACTCTTATTTCTAGGTCTGGAGGGACTGCTTCACTTCATCTTCGTCCTGGAATATGACATCCTTATGAGCTATGCAGTGACAGGGATCATCGCGGCCTACATCGTAAAGCGCGGGGATCGCCTCATCTCGATTACGATGAAGTGGATCGGCAGTGTCGTTGCTTTCCTCATGCTGGCGGTGTTGGCACTAGGCTTACTTGGCGCGAATATGTCCTTAGGCAGCTTTGATGAGGTCGCAATTTTGTATCAAAACGGAACGTGGCTGGAGCAAGTCCAATACCGGTTGACCAACTTCCTGCCGCTCCGATCGGAAGCGATCCTTGTCATCCCATCGAACGTGTTTTTATTTTTGCTGGGCGTCCGATTGATGCGCGCAGGAGTATTCGCTCCAGGCGCACAAGGAAAAAAACATCGCCGCAAGCTGTTTCAGCTCGGTATCTATGTCGGAGTGCCGCTCAATTTGCTCATCTTTATCCCTGGCGGTGCATTCGACCTGCCCGTCCGCTATTTATTTGCTCCGATTCTATCATTGGGGTATATAGCTGTCATCGGACATTTGATACAATGGAAGAAATGCGAATGGCTTTGGAAGCTTCTTGAAAACGCAGGAAAAATGTCTTTAAGCTGTTACGTCATTCAGAATATCATCTCTGCGACTATTTTTTACGGCTGGGGGCTGGCCCTCGGTGGAAAACTGAATTCGCTGGCGATTACAGCGGTGTGGCTGTGCATTTGTTCATTCCTGCTTGTCTTTGCAACGCTTTGGCTGCTTAGGTTTAAGCTTGGTCCACTGGAGATGCTCCGCAGGAGCGCTATCGCCGTCTTCACCAGTCGTTCCCGCTAACTGGAGGCTGTTTACGTCCATGTTCGAAAAGCTGTATCCGAGCGATCAAATCAAAAATTATTTGCTGATCGATGTCATATCTATCATCTTTTTATGTTACATGGCTCTCCGCTCCAGCTCGTCACTCGGTCTGACGGGGAGCCTGTTTCTGCTGGCGCTCTTTCTTGCCGCCTTCTATTTCGCTCTATGGCATCGCGATTGGCGGCTGCTGTCTGCGGCATTAATAGGATTTTCCATACTCGCCGTTTTAGGCATCCATACCGATCCGAACGTGCTGTTCTTTGGGTTCCTGTTTGCTGACCTGCTTAGCCGAGCTCAGTCGAAATGGCATATTGGCATCGGCATGCTTGCGATTGCACTGATGTATTTAGCAGTCATTTGGCTGAGGGACGGCGATTTCTCAGCGGTCAGTCCCGTCTACCTGCCTATTATGATTATCCAAATCATGTTCCCGATGATCATGTATATGATCCATCGATCCAAGACCTTGCAGGGGCAGCTTGATTCAGCCCAGAAGAAGCTCGAGACTTATATTCAGCAGGAAGAACGGCATCGAATCGCCAGAGATCTTCATGATACGCTGGGACAGACGTTGACGATGATTAAGATCAAAAGTGAGCTGGCGGCCAAATGGGTCGATCGTGACCCGCTTCAGGCCAAGGCGGAGCTTCAAGAAATTCTTACAACGTCTAGAGTCGCCTTAAAGCAAGTGAGGGAGCTCGTGTCCGAAATGAAATTTATTCCGCTTGCCGATGAAATTGAGCGTTCTAGAGAGCTGCTGCAATCCGCCGGCATCGAGCTGGATACCCGGCATATCGGGGACCCGCCGCTGCTCGCCAGCGTGGAAGAAACGATGCTCGCTCTCTCGATTCGAGAGGCGGTAACGAATATTATTCGGCACAGCCAAGCGCGGCGATGCCAATTTACATTTCAGATCGAGGGAAATGAATATGTTGTACATATTTCAGATGACGGAGTTGGAACCGTGACCGAGCAGCCGGGCAACGGCATTCAGTCGATGCGGGAGAGAATGCAGACGCTTCATGGAACATTGAAGGTCACCTTCTCGCCTGACGGCGGAACGACTGTCATGATGCGTCTCCCGCTCCGTCAGCAAGGAAAGGAGCTGCTTACTTCATGATTCGAGTCGTCATTGCAGAGGATCAGCAAATGATTCGCAGCGCGTTTGCGTCTTTGCTTAAATTCGAAACCGACATCGAGATGGCAGCGGAGGTATCAGATGGTCGGCAGGCTTGGGAGGCCATCCAAAAGCTGCAGCCAGACGTATGCGTGCTGGACATCGAAATGCCTTATCTCAGCGGCCTTGAGCTGGCCGAAACCATTCGAAGAGACGGCTTGCCCTGCAAATTGATCATCGTCACGACATTTGCCCGCCCCGGTTATTTGCAAAAAGCGATGGAAGCCCGCGTGAACGGCTATTTATTAAAGGACGAGCCCATCGATGTACTGATTGATTCCATCCGAAAGGTCATGCGAGGGGAGCAGGTCATCAGCGCAGATTTGGCGCCCACCCTCTTCATGAAGGAGGAAAATCCATTAAGCGAGAGAGAAGCTGAAATGCTGCGCCTGACCAAAACCGGCATGACAACGGACGAAATCAGCAAGGCTCTCTTCTTGACGAAAGGCACCGTGCGGAACTATTTGTCCTCCGCCATTCAGAAGCTGGAAGCCGAATCACGGCAGCAAGCCGTCCAGATCGCAGAGGAAAAAGGCTGGATTTGATTGATACACGGGTGACCCTTGCAATATGACGTATTATCTTATCGATTGTCCTGCTATTTGGTCTCATATCTGGCTCCGGTTGCTCTCGCTCCTCCACCAGATATGAGACCCTGTTTATGACCCTCTTTGGAATATATGAAATACGGCCGTCTAGGACATGCAATCCATGTCCTAGACGGCCGTATGAATAGCATATCATCCTAACTAGATTCGCTCGCTTTAAGTCAAACACCATCCCGATGAAATGACCCCGATCATGACAGTCTACTCGCCAAAATAATCCGCAAGTCTTCTTGCCAGTTCGTCGTCCGAGAGCGGATTACGGTGTGTGTTCTCTAAGTAAATATATTTCTCCGTTTCCGGCATTAAAAATTGTTTGTACCAAAGGAAGAAATCCGGACTGTCGCCATGCATGCGAAGCCAGCGGCGAAGCGTGTCCATATTGTGGACGGTGCTCTGGATATTCGTGAGCCAGTCGGCTCTATAGAAGTGCAGCCATTTTCCGTGCTCTGCCTGCTTCAGTGCAGTAAGGCCCTTTCCGTAACTCCACATCGCTTGAGATGCGTAAACGAAGGCCAGCGGATAATTTCCCTCCCTGTAAGCGCTGTAAGATCGCCCCAGCTTCTCGAATCCCTCGCAGCCGCTTAAATGCAGCTCTACGTGCAGCTGCAAATGATCCCTCAGTCGAAGACGGTCCGGCTCAGGCAATGCCGGAAGCAGTTCCTCGATTCGCGCCAGCAGTTCACGCCAACCGGTTACAGCATCGGCGCATTTCCTCCGAAACCACTCGACCTGTGCAGGAAAATCCACTTTCCCGGTGGCCCAAAATAATCGGCTTAGCGGCCGATCCGATTTCCCCTGCAGCCAATGCCCAACGATTTTGCGAGCGGGATGATGATAAAATTCATCCCCCGCCCGATCGTCTTCATTCGGGCCATAAACAATCGTTCGGCGCGCATAGTCGCGATACAGGTCTGCAATCTGTTCCGCCCTTCCCGAAGGAAACATCCGTCCGACAAACGATTGAAGATGCTCCTTGTCATCCGCTTCTCCCCGCATCCACAGCTCGCGAAGCAAATCCAGTGTATAGATATGCGGCCGGATGTTGCCGCAATTGACAAGCACATACTCCTTCGCACCTGCCCGAAACGCCCCCTCAACCTCATCTCGGATGAGCCGGGCCGGAGATGGGAACAAAGCCAGATGGTTGGAGGCTTGCAGATCGTGAAATGTCACATGATAATAAATGCCATGCTTGCCTTCATCTTGCGGATCAGGCAATGCGGGAATACGAAAGTTCTCATTGCCGTTGCGGCGTGACACCATTTTGCCGTATCCGTTGTCCGCCCAAATCTTAATGATATCGTCCGGTATATGGATATGTCCCGCCTTATACAATTCTGAGATCTCCCCGTATAAAGCCACGCTGCACCTCGGATTGGCCACCTTCGCCTGGACCATCTCATATTGCTTACGTACTACGCGGCTGATCATCTCACCTCGTTTCTCAGGCGTGTCAAAAGCAGGATCCTGTGCCCAGAACGGCTGGTCGCCTTGACCTCGGAAGGAGAGAACCCAGACAATGCTGCGATCCTTCTGCTTCTCAATCGCTTCCTCCCATAATGCTTCGAACCGTTCCGGGTTCTCCTGATAGCTTGCTTTCATGCCCGGATAAGCGCGCAGGAACATCTCTGCGCCCAGCGGCTCCGCATGATGATGCGTAACCCATAACCCCATTTCCGAGGCTAGGTCCGCATGGATCCCGTGTTTCGGTAGATCGGTGCCGGGGATCACCATATTTCCTCCGCAGCGCAGCAGCGCCTCGAAGACCGGCTCCCATACCTCTCGGGTCGGAGGGTATTCCTCCTTCCATCCGATGAGACACACCTCGTCGTTGACGAACCAGCCGCGAAAGCGCACGTACGGCTCCGGCGCATCGTAATCTATCATAAGGATCTCAACATGGCTTCGCGGTTCCGGAGGAAGGTCCGCCCAGAACCAGAAAGGATCGACACCAAGATACTTCCTGCTGTACTCGAGCATGCCATAGACTAGGCCAAGCTCGTCATTCGCAGCAATATGAAGCTCTTTTTTTCCGCCGTCTTTGACAAAACGGAAGCAGAACGCCTCTGGATGCCACGGGCACCGGTCATCAGGCACCGCGAATCGGATCACGACATCCGCGTGCTCCAATTCGCCCATGACGACGGTCGGTACTGCTCCGAAAACCTGTGCATGGTCTCTTTTTATCATGTCCCATGCATGGCGGACAGGTGATGAGGGGTGTTTAGGAATGCGGTAAGTCGTATTCCGTTGGATAATGAATGCCACTACGAATCTCCTCCCTGCTGAACATACTTGCCGATGATGCTATCTTCAACCGTGATAGCGGGTCAAAAGGTTCATTTCTGCAAAACGAGTACGCCTAAGATCTAGATGATTTTGTTTTGTATTTCAGTGGAATCAACAATTGGCCGCATGAATCTGCATAAAGGTTCGATCCGCCCCTCTTGTATCCCCTTTGCTACCAGCCTTGCAATTTCAATAGCCCCCTTTTCGGAAAAGTGAGTATTATCCTGTGCGCCATCAGGCAGGTTCTTATATTGTCCCGGCTCTGCCCAGAGAAATATTTCCTTGGTACGCTTCTCTCCAAGCTCCTCAAAATACGTCTTGCTTAACGCGGCCAAGTCGATAAACGGCACCGCCTCCCGCTCAGCCAACTCCCTCATAGCTTCGATATAATCTCCATGCGTATTCCGTATCGTCCCATCTTGTTCGAAGAAGCGGCGATGCATGGGTGCGATGAATATAGGATAAGCCTCAGTTTGTCTTGCGAGATCGATGTATTGCTTCAAGTACTCCTGATATGTGGTAAAAGGCAGCGTCCCGCCATCATTGTTCTTCTCGTCATTGTGAGCAAACTGAACAAAGAGGTAATCTCCCTTGCGCAGCTTTTTGGCCATTCGAAGAAGCCGGCTTTCGTGAACGAAAGACTTACTGCTTCTCCCCGAACGGGCATGATTCGCAATCGCAATGCTTTCGCCGAGAAACAAGCCGAGCATTTGGCCCCAACCGGTGTACGGATATTGTCCAGAGGCTTGATCGGTTACCGTCGAATCTCCGGCAAGGAATATCGTTGGGAGCGTTGTATCGCGCTTCACTTCAACTAACTGTACACTTGGAGCTGCTCCCCCGAAAGCAAGCTTCAGCCCACCGTCATCGACATGAACGGCAAATGTCTTCGTTACAGCTTCGCCCGTATCTGTCTTTACATCCAGCAGCCTTAACCGCCCCAGCCCTTCCTTCACCGTTGTGACGGCTGTTTGATCAGAAGAGCCTAACGTCACAGTTACCTTGTAATTGCCGTTAGGCACATCCATCAGCAGCGTCGGTACGGGATCTTCAAAGTACTCGCCAGTCCAGGAATCTCTTAAATCCTCATTCTTTGAAGGTTGTGGCGAAAAGGCGAATCCATACCCTTTTTCCCAATCATATCTGCATTCTTTTTCCGGAACAAATGAATACCCAAACTCCATCGTCAGTCCACCTTCTTAACCTATTTGTTATAAAGACCGTGATGTCTTATTCGATCTTTCCTGCCCTGTGGATAGGATACCATGGGCACGGAGGCAAACATATAATCACTTTATTTGATTATTTCGGATGAATGAATAAGGACCAACCTCAGCAAATAAAGCAAATTTTCAGGCACTTTTCGCAAGAAAAATGAAGAAATCCTATTCACATTTTCGATATGATGAATAAAGAGAGTCCTATCCGCTGAAAGGTTCCTCGGAATCAGGGTGAAAGGAAAGGGACTCATCTCAAGGTTAGCCCAACGATATTGGAGGATGACAATAGATGAAGCACCAGCTGGAGAGAGTAAAACCGGAGCAAGCAGGAATCTCCTCTGCGGGGCTCGGCAAGTTCTTGGATTATATTGAGGACATGAATATCAACTTACACAGCTTTATGCTGCTTCGCTATGGCCATATTGCTGCCGAGGGTTACTATAAGCCGTTCCATCGTCACTTATTACATCCGATCTTTTCGGTAAGCAAAAGCATCACATCAGCGGCAGTAGGCATCGCAATCCAAGAGGGGCTGTTCTCCTTGCAAGATCGTGTGATCGACTTTTTCCAAGATAAGCTTGCTGAAGACGTTCACCCCTACACCGCCATGATGCAGGTGAAACATTTGCTCTCGATGCAAACCGTTCATCCAGGTTCAACCGATACGCAAGGGGAGGATTGGGTGTATTCTTTCTTGAATACTCCTCCTTCCTATCCACCGGGAACCATTTTTGCTTACGACACGACTGCGACACATACACTATGTGCCATCATTCAAAGAACCTCGGGTCAAACGGTCCTGGATTATTTGCGGCCAAGACTGTTCGATCCGATTGGGATCGGACAAATCGAATGGGAGAGCTGCCCGCAGCAGATCAATAAGGGCGGCAGCGGCATCTGGTGCACGACCGAAGACATGGCCAGATTCGGCCAACTTTATCTGCAGGATGGAATATGGGACGGCAAGCGGATTTTACCCAAGGGTTGGGTGGAGCGAAGCACAAGCAAAATCGTGGATAATTCCAACGCAAAAGCATTGCTGGACGGCAGACAAGGTTACGGGTATCAGTTCTGGAGATGCCGCAACGATGCTTATTGCGCATTCGGCATGGGCGGCCAATTCATTGTGGTCGTACCGCATAAGCAAATCGTATTCGTCACAACGGCCAATACGCTGCAAAACCGGGACGAGCACCAGCTGATCCTGAATGGTTTCTGGGAATATATTTACGCAGCCGCAGCCGATGAGCCGGTTCAGGACAACCCTCTACAATACAGACGCCTGCTTAAGCAGATCGAACGATTGCAGTTGGTTCTGCCGAAATCTTTGGATCGGGCTGCGCCAGCGGAAGAAACTACAAAACGCAAATACATCCTGAATTCCAATCCACTGGGATACACTTCATGTGAAATAACGTTAGGACCGACCCCGGAGTTGAAATTCTGTACGGATCAACGGCGGGTAACGATTTGCAGCTTCTCTTTCGATCAACCTCTTATCGGCACCGATCCGTTCTTTGGATTCGAAGCCGCATGTGGAGCGAGTTGGATGGACTCACAAACCATGATCGTGCAAATGCAATTGCTTAACCAGATGCAGATGTTCCTTCTTACATGCAGATTTGAAGACCATTTCCTTGTCATTCAGGTGAAACCGATCGGCACAATGAAGTGCGGACATATCGATTGTGTACTCATTGGAAATACGCAGGATTAAATAGAATTCATGATACAACAAACGCAGGCTCGGACGTACCGAGGCCTGCGTTTGTCCATTCAACCCATTCTTATGATTCGTCTCCTTCAATTCGAATCAATTCCCCTAGCTGCAGTGTTTTGCCAGCCGCATTTCGGGTTTGGGTATCTATAATCTTCACATAAATCCGATTTTCGTAATATCCAGTCGTTCGGGCAATTTCGAGCAGCTTCTCAGGCCATTCTCCCGCCCAGCGGTAGCCGTCCCGACGTTCCTGTTCAATTTCAAGAATGTCGTGCTTAATCACGCCGTCTCGTCCGGAGAAGATCGGACGATTCGTGCCGATTTCGTAAAATCGATACCATGTATTGCTTTCAGGATCCTCATAGAAGTATTGTCCGTTCGGATCGCCCGATACGTATCGCACTCCTTCTACTTTCGCCTCTTCAAACCAGGTTAATGCGCCTTCGATCGCGGCCTGGACCTCCGGTGATGGATTCTCCAGCGCCATCAAATATTTCACGATGCCGACAGATTCCGATCCGGAGAGAGATGGATGCTCATAGGAGCGCGCTTCGCGGGGCTCATAGGTATAAGGATCATGCTGTGCACACCATGCCGTCAGCTTCCCGTCCACCACAATTTGTGTTTTCAAAATGTAATCCAGTCCTAATTCCAATGCAGATTTCGTACGCTCGATGAGCTGTTCGTCTACAAGGTCGCTGTTAAACGGATATTCCTTGTCCGACACCATCGTTAATACGTTCATGACTCGGATCGTAGCATTGTCATTAAAGGTACCATAGTCCGAATAGCCGCCCCGCAGCGGATAAAACTGCGGCCATGCCCCCGTTTCGTACTGTGCTTCCAGCAAGTATTCGATTCCCTTTAAGACCGAGTCCCTGTATCTTTCATCCCCGGTTTCTTTATACATAAGGGCAAGGAACAAGATTTCATTCGTTGTAGCGCTATTGTCAATGGTACCGATATATCCGTGCTCACTGCTGAACACTTCGGATTTCGGCTCTACGCCGTCCCAATATCGGTTATATTTATCCTCCATGTTTTTGTACCAGGCGCCGCTGTCCAATTGCCAGGATAACAGGTATTCCGCCTGCTGAATGCTTAATTCCAGATCGCTGGAATAGTAATCCGCATCCAGATGAGGAATGGCCTCTGGATTTTCCTCGATCGGTCTGACAATGCTTCCATCCGGATTCAAGGTTTCCTCTATATGATAAGTGACAACAGTCTGCTTGCCTTGGTTAATCACGCGAGTGCTTACTTCTTGGATGGTCACATTCGGCGTTAGCTGCGGATTCAACCGATCCCATTTGCCCATGGCCGACAACAGTTGAACATCGTTTGGATCAAATTCCACCTTGCTGTTCAACGTCAATTCGATCGTATGCTCATCCTTCACACGAGCATCTACGATTCGGATCGGTCCGGCAGGCACGCTGTTGCCTTTCGGCACGACTTTGAAGCTAACGGGCTCCGAGAGGTTACCGGCTAAATCCTGACTGGTTACGATGATTTCATTCATTCCTGAGCCCAATTCTATTTCCGCCTCGAATGT
Organism: Marinicrinis lubricantis; assembly: GCF_042658665.1. Lineage (NCBI taxonomy): Bacteria > Bacillati > Bacillota > Bacilli > Caryophanales > Paenibacillaceae > Marinicrinis > Marinicrinis lubricantis. Next base: position 20,653 of record NZ_JBHSQV010000156.1, on the reverse strand, counting down.
GAAATCCTCATTCACCTCAACAGGCATACCGTTAATCTGTACGGATCCGGCTTCACTCAGCTGGCCTTTCACCGGATACGGATTATATATGGTATTGTAGTGATTTCCTTTCTTATCTCCTTCTGGCCCATCCAGTGTTATAACTGGATTAACATAATCATAGATAACATTGACGACCACAGGCACGGCCCTAATTCCATCTGCATCAACGGCCTCAATGGTAATCGTATTTTGCATTGGCTCAAGCCTAACCGTCGTACTAAAGGTAAAGTCGGAATGCAATGCAATTTCATCGCCGTTCACGAAGACGCGCGCTTCCTTGTCAAGGCGTCCGGATACAATGAATTCAGCTGTATTCACAATACTGTCTTGTTGATCTACCGAAATCACCGGAGCAGACGTCGCATCCAGCGGAATCATGCCAATGCGCGTTGGGTCCCACTGATCATTCCCCTTCAACACATTTTGAACGGTGTACCGGTCTGCTTCTTGCGGCGTAAGCTGCTTGCTCCATGGAGCTCGGTCTTTGGGATTGGCGCCTGGTCCGCTGCTATTGTATTCTTCATATCTTGCTGTCTTCTCATTGGCCTCATTGCCCCAATGATCCCAACCGTAAGGAGCAATCTTCGCATGGATCTCGGTATTGATGAAGGCGACGGCGGAATACGGACGCCAAGGTCTTCCAAAGTGGATATTCTCAATCCCTTCATCTGAGGTGATGGTAGAATTCAAGAAAACGTAACCATAGGGTTGTTCCTGCGAGGTGCTTGCCGCAGTCAGCATGCTGCCGTCACGTTTGGCATGTATTTGCGACCGGTCAAACACGGCCGTGGACTGACCGAAAATAAAGTCTACATCTCCCTCAATATAAACATTCTTGTAGTAATGTCTTCCGTTGTTTGTATACAAAGTATCCTGATATCCTAGGAAGCGTACATTTTCGAAATAAGCACGGTCGCCTCTCACATAAGCAGCTACCGCCTGCCCTGTACCTTGCCCAGAATCGTTTTGAATCGTCAAGTTTTTGGCGATAAAATCATCCGCATAGATAAAGACGCTGGAGCTTCTAGAGGTTCCCATCGGGCTTCCGTTTTCGTCCGGTGTATTAGCATTGTCGTTATATACCAGAACGGTACTTTCCTTACTTTCACCTACAAAGCTGAGCTTGCTCTTGCTTTCCGGAACCGTCAGCTTCTCGCGGTATTCACCGTTTTTGATATAAATCACGTGACGCTTATCGCTGTAATCAGGCGCTGCATTCACCGCTTCTTGAACAGTTGTAAAATCACCGCTGCCATCCTTCGCAACGACGACGACTCGAGCAGGTGTAACCGCAATGGGTTCGGAAGCATAGCTTTCTCCGTTCTCGTTCATGGCCGTAACGACATAGTCATAGGTTACGCCATTCTCCAGACCCACGTCCTGATAACGGGCTGCACTTACATTGGAAGCAATCACCGTGTAAGAACCGCTGTTAAAAGCGCCTCGCTTCACATTGTAAGCCGTTGCGCCATCCACCTCAGGCCATGTCAAAATGACCTGTCCGTCGCCTGCTGCAGCTTCGATTCCCGTTGGAATGGCCGGAGCCCCATTATTCGGTGCAGGGACAGCCGTAACGGATTCGGAATTTGTGCTTGCTGACGTTTCATTCGAAGCGGAGACGACATAATAATATCTGGAACCATTAGAAAGTGCTGTGTCAGTAAACGTCGTTTCCGTGATGCCGCTTGCAATCACTTTGTAATCCAATCCGTCCCTCTCGCTTCGTTTCACATTATAGGATACTGCTCCCTCGACCGGATTCCAGCTTAGCATGACCTGTCTGTCACCACGAACTGCCGAAAGCCCGGTAGGTATTTGCAGCGGCGCAGCTGGAACGATACTCACCGTCTGTGAAGACTCACTCTCTCCGCCAATATTCTCGGCAGTGACGACATAGTAGTAAGTGATGCCATTATCCAAGCCACTGTCGCGGTACATCGTTTCCTCCCCGGAAACTTCGGCTATCGTGATGAAATCGCCATTGGGATTCGTACTGCGTTTTATTTTATACGTATCTACCGGAGGGCTGGCATGTTCTTCTATACCTAATGCCCATTGAACAGACTGATCGATGAGTGCCCAACCTTCAGCGGTTGTATAGGGCTCTTGACCGGCGAACAGGAACGTTGCTGCCCGGCGCGCTGGAATAATATCACCTGCAACATCTTTCGAGCCTTGTTCATATGCGAAAATGACTGCCTTGTTATTGTCATCTGGCACGGTCGCAATAACGATCGCCTCAGATCCCGGCTTTCCATAATTCAATTTGCCAGCTTGTGTATATACCTCCACCTTACCGCTGAGACCCGCCGCAAGCGGATGCGAGCTGTCCACAATCCGAAGCGAGGTTTGACCGTCATAGCTTCCGAAGTCACCGCTGTTGCTCGTTGAAAGATTCACATCATCCAGGGCAAAGGGTTCCGCATATATGACAGGAATGGTCAATTGCTTGAATTTGCTGCCAATTCTGCTGGAGCTTGAGGACTCGCCAATGAAAACCAAATCATGTCCTTCCGCATCGGTCCCGACAACTTCGTTATCCAGCTTGAAGGTTACTTCATACCCTTGAGTTCTCAAATGATCCATCGTCGCCTCGTCCGCGTCATTGCCGATCCCGACAAAAAGAATCGATTTCGTTTCACCGATTGATTTCCAGCTTATATCCACTTGGCTGTCTCTTGCTGTCGCTTGAAGAGATACAGGTGTTCCCGGCGGATTCGGAATGATCGAAGGCGTAATGCTGACTTGATTGGAAGGCTGGCTCTCACCGACCGAGTTCACAGCCGTGACAACATAGTAGTAAGTGACGTCATTCGTCAATCCGATATCCACATAACGTGTTTCCGTAACCCCCGCAGCGACGGTTTCGTACGGCCCTCCGTCCGTCGTGCTCCGCTTGACGTTATAAGACGACGCTCCTTTCGCGGCCATCCAGCTCAATTCAACCGTCTGGTCCCCGTAAAAAGCGGTTAAATTTTTCGGGGAATCGGTTGCTTCCACATAGACTTGAACATGATCCCAATACAAATCTCCCATGGAGGAACCTGCGGTTTGTCCCTCTATGGCATCCAGGCTGCTGACCTGCTGCATAAACGATACATTACCAATGTAGCTGCCATCCAAATATATATCTGCAGCCTGGTTTAGCATATCGGTTAACACTTTAACCCGGTACCATGTTCCCGGGGTCAAATGAATGGCTTCCCCATTCAACGTTAATCCCTTAAAAGCACCGTCACTGCCTCTGTATCCCAGATTTCCCCCCGAGATTTCCAAGGCGAGCGCGGTATCTCCATTTGCTTTATCTTCAATTCGAAGCGGATAAGAGTTGCCAACCCATTTGGGCTCCATCACATCCAATTCGACTACAAAACTCTCCTGCTGCGGACCGAAGTGTTTGCTCACGATCGTTCTGGAGCGATTAGCCTCCGGACCATCCTGATCGTATATCCTTAATGCTTTCGAAGACGGATTTCCAATGGAGTCTGCGGGAACCTTATCTACATATACCGTACTTGTAACACTGTTATTGTTGGAGGAATATCCGCTTGGCAGGCTTCCTATCTGCTCATTTTCGAAATCATCATGAACCAAATGGATAACAGCAGGTTCTGCATCTGCTGCCGAGAGGGAGTAACCCTGTACGAGCGGCATCATCAGCACAACACTAAGTATTAGCATCTTCAGCTTTCCCATAGCAATCCTCCTTGTTCTAATTATTGCGGTTTGCAAACTTGTTTGCCTAGCTGCATCAGTATCTTGGAGTGTTCGAAAGCATTCGTCAGGAACCATACGATGGTAGAATTCGAGAACATAGCCGCCTCCTTTCATTCAAATGCTATTTCATATTAACATGTAAAGTAAGCGCATACATTCGCATAATTTGCCTCGTTTTCACTATTTTTTGCTTTTATTGCTGTTTTCACAGAAATCGGTCCTGAATAAGCCAAAAAAAAGAGAGGGTTACCCCTCTCTCCTATCGAGACGCCTTACCGGCTTGATATAAACGGTCGGTTAACGAAGTCAAGCCGTCTCGGCTTCCTCGAACTGACTGTTGTACAGGTCGGCATAAAAGCCGTCCTCAAATAATTTAATCCAGCTTTTGAGCAAGATTATACAAAGCCTGCGCCATTTCGGCTCGAGTTACCGATTGTGCCGGACTAAAGAGCAGGACAGAACGTCCGTTCATTAGCCCATAGTGCAGCGCCGTATGGATGTACGGCACGGCCCAAGCAGACATCTCCTCTTTATCTTTGAAAGTCGCATTATAGCTCGTTTCGGCGCCAGAAGCCATAACGCTGCGGTACTCATATGCCCGAACGAGCATCACGGCCATTTCTTCGCGCGATATCGCCCGCTGCGGCTCAAATCTGCCGAAGCCCGATCCGCTAACCAACCCACTCTCGTATGCTTTCATTACCGAATCGGCATACCAAGCTCCGTCAGCCACATCCGTAAACGGTGCAGCGCCTTGTGCGTCTGGAAGCTGAAGCACGCGATCCAGCAAGGAGGCGAACTCCGCTCTGGTTACCGGACGATCCGGTTCAAAGCGATTCCCGGTCGTGCCTTGAATGAGCTGCTTGGCTGCCATTGCGCGAATCGTGCTCGCAGCCCAATGATGATATGGAACGTCTTGGAACGAATAATTCCATTCCAGGACCGCGTACTTGCTGAAATGAGACAGTTCCGAGGTCACCGTCTTCGCATCGGCATTGACAACCCCGCCGACATATTCCCACTTCATCGTAGATTCATTCAAATAATAAAGGCTGATTAAGGCCTCATCCACACCGTGGTTCTCGTATGGGAGTGTCACCTCAATCCCTTGATCAAAATGATTGAGTCTGACCTTACGGCTGTTATCCGTCCAGTACATATCCAATTCATAGGCTTGCCCTGCGAGGCTAAGGGTGACCGCAGGATGTTGATTCTGCAAGACGCCCTGAGCAAGCTGAATCGGTTCTACCTGCAGAACGATCACTCCCTGTTCCGCTGCTTCCCCTGCTTGATCTTGCAGCTGCTGCAGTAAGGAACTAGGCAGATTAAGCGTTACGCCTTGTTTTTTCACCTGCAGACGATGGCTGCCGAGCAGCTCCGCTGCGTTAGCAGGCAGTACAATCTCGCCCGCTTCTGTCACCTCAACCGTCACGATGCCGTTCTTGGCGGCAGTTAATTGCTGTTCCGTAATCGTAGGCACAGGCTTGGATGGCTTGACCGTTCCGCTGCTGCCGCTTGAGCTTCTGCCGCCACCACCGTTTGAACTCCCGCCGGCTTTCAGCGTCGCAACCTGCAGCGATGGTCCATTCGACGTCCAATCTCCATAACGGTTGCCCGCTTCAACCTTGAACGTGTAGGTTGTATCGGACGAAAGACCGGTGACTTTCGCAGAATAAACGGTGTCGGTTAAAGTCGTAATGTCGGCATCTGCGATTTCGAGTGAATCTCCCGTACCGAATAAAACTCGATATTGCTCCGCTTTTTCCGCTGCGAACCAGGTTAATTCCACCGAACTTGAGGTCACGTCTGTTTTTAACAAAATGCTGTTTTCCGGCCAAAACGGCATCCGGCTGGATATTGGCACCAGCTGCGCGATGCTATTTTGCAGCGTTCGTGCCGCCTCATCGATTTGCTCTTGAACCGCTTCTCCGTTTCGATAGATCGCTTCGGCTGCTTGCAGCGCCGCGTTCAATACCGACCATGATTCCGAAGTGTACTGCTTCTGATCAAGCGACTTCGCCTGAGCGATCATTTCGGCAAGCTTCGCTTTTTCGACAGGAGGCAGCGTAACCGTGACAGTAGCAGTCGCTTGTACTGTTCCGCTTTCGTCGGTTACCGTCACCGTGACGGTACCTGCTTGCTTGGCAACGACCATACCGTCCTGTACCGCAGCAATGCTCTCGTCAGACGAAGACCACAGCAGCTTCGATTGTGTCGACTCCTGCGGCAAGATGGTCACTTGATACTCGTAGGACCCTCCGATCTTCAATGTTAGATTCGGTTGATCCAATACAATTTGCTGCATCGGAACATGTTTGCGGAGAATCTTCACCCAACTGATCACCGGATCGGCCGTACTGGAGGCGTCGCGTGTCACAGCAATCGAGATTTGCCCATCGGTTACTTCCGTTTCGAACATCTTCTCATCATTTGCAAATGGAGGACTGTATGCAGGCAGCCTTGTTTCCCCGTTAATGGTTACGGTCTGCAAACGGCCTGGCGCATTATCCGGACTGCGGAAGCCGAGCACTACCTCGTAAGTTCCATTAGGCGCCTCAAATTCATACGTAAATCCTTTGCCGCTGCCGCCGCCTGCCGACAGCACGCTCAGCCAAGGATCCGAGCCTCCGGTAATTACCGGCTCGCCATCCGTCTTATAACCCCACTGCTTTCCTGTCAATGGGTCGATTCCATAAGGCTGATCGGTAAGCGAGTTGCTTGTACCGAACTTCTCGCCTGGCGGCAGCTGATCCGTCTCCGTACTGCCGGAATCGATGTAATACAGCGGGTTAGCAAATGCAAAGCGTTCGGTAAAATTGATATTGTACGTAAATCGATCTTTGTCCCCGATCAAGTTTTTCATATCAAAATAAGTCCGTTCTTCCTCCGGCATACTCTCTACCCAAGGCGAGAACGTATGGAAATGAATTTTGTTGCCAGATTCGTCGAATTCGGCAAAGCGCATCCAACCGTTGCCGCCGCGGTATTGACTCTGGTAATCGACCAAAATTTCCAGCACATCGTGTCCGTATGCATTTTTGCTAATCATGTATCCGGCCCCGTGATGGTGTCCTCCCACGGTCATAAACACCTGATCGTTATTTTTGACAAAATCGTTCCAGTTGCGCTGGCCTCTGCTTGTATGCTGCACCTCTGTGCTTTGCTCGCCCTGAAACTCAAGCGTTTCGTGGCTGATCAAGATCGTCGGCGTCGTTTTATGCTCGCTCAACACCTTTTGGACCCAAGCGCGGTCCGCTTCATAATGATCGTCTCTCCAATCTGTGCCAATCACCATGTACTCGTACGAACCCGCTTTAAACAAACTGTACGAGCTGAATCCAGAAGGCGATTCATTGGTATAGTAAGGCTTACCCGCATATCGTTTTTTACCGAAATACGATAAGTATGCGGAGTCGTCCCCTCCCCACCATGTCTGGTAATCATGGTTGCCCGCAATCGTCATGTACGGGATGTCGGCAACGTCCAAATACGTAATGGCTTTATTGGCTGCCAGCCATTGGTCCGTTACATTATATTCGTCGACAATATCGCCCATGAAGGCGGTAAAGGCAATATTATTTTCTTCCGAGTGGCGCACCAGCCATTTCGTCTGCTCATCGACGATTTCCGGCATATAGCGGATCGGCTTTTGGATGTCCGGTACGAATACGATATTGTAGTTGTCTTCCTTCTGCAGCAGAGGCAGATCTTCATTGTTTCCGTATTCCGGGATGCGGTCGAGTGAATTCGGAATCAGCCATTCCTCCATCGGCAGGGATCGGTTGACGATACGAATTTCCTCCAAATTTCCGGCGAGAAATCTTTTCGCTCCTTCTCCGTTCCCTTGACTCGCTGCGCCGATGTCCCAGCCTTTTCCGACGACGCCGGCAAAGTTTTTAATCACTTGCGTTGCATTACGGAAATCGGTTACGCCATTGACGTAAACTTTCGTATGCTGCGTATCGTTAATCAATACAATATGATACCAATCTTCTACACTGTCTAGAGAAAATGACCAACCGGTCGGATTCGTCGCTAACGCGGTAGAGTAATAGGTCCACTGCAGCTCCTTTAGATTGGATACGGCCAATTGGCCGAGCAGATCTGTCTCGCCTTGCGTCTTTCCAGCTAAAGCACCGGTGCCCTGCCGATTCAAAATTTTCATCCATGAATGGGTGTTACGGGAAAATTCGGCAGGAAGCTTATAAATAATTTCCATGGTGTAGCCGTAAGGAAATTGCTCATCGTTGACCGGCGCAGTTTCTACGGTCTCAAAATATTTTTTAACCGGTCCGGTTTGCGTATTATTAAACAGCAAGCTTTTTATATCTGGATTACTGTGATAGTCATCCTCAGACCACTGCAGCACATTAGCCGCGTCCGGATGACTCGCGTCCCCTACGGTAACCAGGCGTAGATCGTTGCCATTGTTCGTCATATCGGACAGCACGAGATCGTTGGACTCCAGCGATCCGGATTTGGCGTACTTCGGATCAAACTTCCAATGCGCCAGCGTCTCGGCAGCTGTCGGATCTTTCATTTCAGCAGAAGTCACATTGTCGATATACGCACGGCTTGCAGACCATAAACGTGCAGTTCCGGATTTGAAGGCAGGATCTACGGCTTCCAGCATTCTCACCCCATTAACGTACCCGACCAACTTTTCTCCGACCAGATCAAGCCGCAGGGTATAAGTACTTTGTACAGCCAACGAATAAGAGGTGCTTTGCAGAACGGCATCCGTACCGTTTTCCCTTTTTACCAATTCGAGCGCCCCGCCGGAGGCGGCGTTCCAACGCAGTGCATAAAAGTTCGATTCATTCTGCACTCTGCCTGCAACCCCTACGCTGTCTTCCTCCGTCAGAGGGGTTATATCCGCCTGTACATAATAGCTATCCCATGCAGGATCGCCCACTGCAAGCAGCCCGTTGTCTCCGCTTTGCAGCTGTACCGCCTGATTATAAACAAAGTCGGTGACGGAATGGTAGACGTCATTCACAACAGACCATTGCCCTGTAACAGGAGCCCATGGTACAAGCATTTGATTCTCAAAGTCACTGTTCACCCGACGCTCGTCGCGGACAATAACATCATCAATGGTTAACTGAGACCATTTATTGCGGAATCCGATCGTACCGGATGAGAATGTATCATCATAGACTTCGATCAGCTTGTGACCGTCGACATACCCTTGAAGGATGTTGCCTTTGACAACTAGCTTAAAAGTAACCCAAGAGCCCTGTACCGGATTGAAGGAAGCCTCCTGCAGCAAGGTGTCGGCATTGTTCCGTCTTACAGACAGTTCGACGCCTTTTTTATTCGGCTCATAGCGAAACATATAGAAGTTGTCTTTGTCCTGCATCCGAGCTAGAACACCCGGAAAGCCTCCGGCATCTATACGAACCTTTGCTTCGAATAATCTGACCACGCTGCGTCGCCGGCAGAGATAATCGCTTCTGTGCCCGTGTCGGTAAAGATAAGGTGCCCAGAGTTTACGGTCCAGCTGGAACCCGACAGAGGGGTCCATCCGTTATAGTTTCCATCTTCAAAATCATCTTCGAACAATACCGATGTGTCTGACGCTGCCTGCACTTTTGGCGCAGAGAAGCCGCTCCAGCCGAAGCTTGTCCACAGCATGACGAAAGCAAGCAGCATTGTGGCAGCATGACGTATGCTTTTCATTGTATCACCTCATAAGTAGAATCTTTCATACGATTGGCCCCGTATGAGGGCAGTTCTTCCTCCTTTCACACATAATCAATTCCGTGCAACGGAATATGTAAAATCATTTCAATATGCCAATTTTTGTTGCATACATGGTGCACTTATAGTAAAATAAGTAAAAGTATGTATGGCGTCATTTCTATAAAAAGCACACTGAATTGAGGGCTGGTTGGCTAAAGGCTAACCTCCCGTTCGAATCGCCGCACAGAATACTCTATATTGTCCGAAATGAATGTTATTGGAACGTCAACTGGATTTATATCTTTTTTTAATATATTTCATTTATTCACAAGTTCTTTACAAATCGTAATCGTTTCGATTTTCTTCGGAAAGATAGAAGATGCTGTAATAGACGTACAAATTCATTTGTGGATCTGGCGATTGCCCATGACAATTCTAGATTTAAGCAAAAAAAAACGGTCGTACAGGGATGAATTCCTGTGCGGCCGTTTTCGCTCGTATTTTAGGTCTTCTGCAGAACATATTCAGCTGGTCTCTATAGCCATCCGGTAAATTCCAAAATGGCGGCCTTTTCAGATTGTGCCTCTAATTGGAGCGCCTTCTTACGCCATGCTCTGGGGGACATCCCCATCTGCTTGGCAAAGCATCGGTTGAAGCTTGAAATGGATTGAAAACCAACTCTTTTCAGAAATCGAAAGAATGGAATTCTCCGTACTTCTCAGCAGTTTACAAGCTTCATCAATCCGTGTGCTGTTCATAAAATCCAAAGGAGATACGCCCATAATTTCTCGAAATTTCCTTCGAAGCAGCATACCGTATCGTTCACCAATGATTTCCCAGAACAGGCATGGGCGGATACACTATTCATGGCAGCATTCTTCCTGCTCCGCGTTGGAAGCAAACTGCAGGACGAGGCTATCATTAACGATGCCTTGAACCAATATTACTGGCATATTCAATATTTGTAGGATCCGGGCACCGGTTTATGGTATCACGGCTACAACAACGTACATAAGGACCACATGTCTGGATTTTTCTGGGGCAGAGCCAATGCTTGGGCCGCATATACGATGTCGCAAGTGAAGCCTCTGTTGAAAGAGTGGTACTTGTATCCGTAGTGCATGGATATTGAATGTTCGCTTCGGGATCAGTTGGCAGCGTTGAAGCTGGTGCAGACGGAAAACGGTTTATGGCGTACGATCCTCAATGATGAAGGGACGTATGAGGAAGTGTCCGCTTCATGCGGAATCGCTGCTGCCATGGTGAACAACCGCAACCCGCTGCATACGAAGTATGTTCAAAAAGCGTTGAAAGGCATCTTGAACAATATCAGTGAAGATGGACTTGTTCTGAATGTTTCCGGCGGCACGGCTGTCATGAAAGACCGCGACGGCTACAATACCATTTCCAAACAATGGATACAAGGCTGGGGACAAGGATTGGCGCTGGCATTTCTGTCCGATCTGTTGAAGTAGAACGATCCATTCTTGTCCGTTAAAAAAGCGATCGATCGAGATCAGGTTTGACGCCGTCTCGATGATCGCTTTTTTACAGTATTATTTTAAGCCGTCTCCGCTTCCTCGAACTGGCTGTTGTACAGGTCGGCATAAAAGCCGCCGGCTGCAAGCAATTCCTCGTGGTTGCCGCTTTCGATGATATCGCCGTCCTTCATGACGAGAATCATATCGGCATTTTTAATGGTAGATAAGCGGTGCGCAATCACGAAGGAGGTTCTCCCTGCCATTAATCTGTCCATCGCTTCTTGGATCAGCAGCTCCGTTCGTGTATCGACAGAGCTGGTCGCCTCGTCGAGGATCAACAGCGGAGCATCCTCGATTAGCGCTCTCGCAATCGTGATGAGCTGCTTTTGCCCCGCCGAGAGGTTCACCTGCTCGTTGAGTACGGTATCGTATCCGTGCGGCAGTGTCCTTATAAAATGATCGATTCCTACCGCTTTGCATACCTTCTCCACATCGTCATCGGTAACGCCTAACTTATTGAACACGATATTTTCTTTAATCGTCCCTTCAAAGAGCCACGTATCCTGCAGCACCATGCAAAACAGTTCGTGTACGTTTTCTCTGGGAAGCTGATGAATGGGAATGCCGTCGATTCGAATTTCTCCTCCGTTCACCTCATAAAACCGCATCAGGAGATTGACGATCGTCGTCTTACCAGCGCCTGTCGGTCCGACGATGGCAATTTTTTGTCCAGGCAATGCCCTGGCCGAAAAATCTCGAATAATCGGTTTATCCGGAACATATCCGAAATTCACATTCCGGAACTCGACCTCTCCCTTTACGTCCTTCAGCCTTTCGGTTTTATGGTTTTCATCCGCAAGCTCTTCTTCCTCCAAAAATTCGAATACGCGCTTCGATGCCGCAGCAGTCGACTGCATGCTTGTCATCACCTGAGCGATTTGCGACAGGGGCTGTGTAAACAATCGAACATAGATCATGAAGGCGACGATCACGCCGAACGTGATATGTCCGTTCAAAGCCAATGCACCGCCAACGATACATACCGCGACATAGCCGAAGTTGCCGATAAACATCATTAACGGCATCATCAAGCCGGAGTAAAATTGGGATTTCCAGGAGCTCTCGTACAGATTTTCATTGATTTCGTTGAACTTCGATTTCGCCATTTCTTGAGCGTTATACACCTTTACGACATCATGGCCGGCATAAATTTCTTCAATATGTCCATTCATCGCTCCGAGATTGGTTTGTTGACGAAAGAAATACGCTTGCGATTTCTTCATGATCGCACTCATCAAGAAGAAGCCGACCAACGTCGCAGCCAGTGCCGTGAGCGTCATCCATACGTTGGTATAGAACATCATGACGAGCGAGCCAAGCAGCATCGTGCCGGAAGACACCAGCATACCGACGCTCTGATTCATGGTTTGTCCGATCGTATCCACGTCGTTCGTGATCCGGCTGAGCACGTCCCCATAACTGGTCGAATCGAAGTATCTTAACGGCAGCTTGTTGATTTTTCGCGAAAGATTCGTGCGCAGACTTCTGGATACCTTTTGAGTCACCGTCGTCATAATGAAGCCCTGGATGAACGAGAAGAGAAGGCTTAACCCGTAGAGGAACGCCAGCAGTATACCCACCCGGCTAACCGCCTCCATGTCGATGCTTCCCGTTAACCCCTCGGTAATATAATCGGTAATTTCCTGCAGCTTGCTTGGTCCAATGATCGTAAATATTGAACCCGCAATCGCCAGCACGACGGCTGTGATGATCAATGGAACATAAGATTTGCTGTATGCGAGCAGCTTTCCAATGGATGCTTTGAATTCCCCCTGCTGCATGGCTCCGCCTTGGACCGGAGGAAGCCCGTTTGAACCGCGATGACCTGCTTTGTTCCGCTTTACACCTGCACTCCCATGATCAGCCAATTTCCAACTCCTCCTTCGACAGCTGCGAACTCGCGATTTGTTGGTAAACCTCGCAAGTTCTGAGCAGCTCTTGATGCGTTCCCCGTCCGACCACTTTCCCTTCATCCAGTACCAGGATCATGTCGGCATCCTTGATCGTTCCGATTCGCTGCGCTACGATCAGATTAATTGCCCCCGCCGTTTCGCGCTTAAGTCTGGTGCGTAGAACACGGTCCGTCCTGTAATCCAATGCGGAGAAGGAATCATCGAAGAGATAAATCTCCGGCCTGCGATACACCGCTCTAGCAATGGCTAGACGCTGCTTTTGCCCTCCGGATAGGTTCGTTCCGCCTTGCGATACCGCACCCTCGTACCCGTTCTCCATCTTTTCGACGAACTCTTTACCCTGTGCGATCTCAACGGCTCTATGCAAGTCTTCCTCGCTGCCTGCGGCCGCCCCGTGATCTCCAAAGGCCACGTTGGATGCGACCGTGCCGCTGAAGAGCACCGCTTTTTGCGGAACATAACCGAGCTTACGATGGAGGCTGCTAAGGGCATAATCCTTGACGTTTACGCCGTCTACCAGCACCTCTCCCTCCGTGGCTTCATAGAACCTTGGAATCAGGTTAAGGAGCGTGCTTTTACCGCTGCCCGTCGAGCCGATGAACGCTATCGTTTCACCCTTCCGCGCCGTAAAGCTCACGTTACGTAGAACGTACTCCTCTCCGTCGGGATATTTGAAACTAACGTCTCGAAATTCGATCCCACTCGCAGCGGAAGGTGCTGACGGCGTTTTGCCGCCGTCCTTGATTCCCGGTTCCGTCTTCAGCACTTCCATGATTCGCTTGGCAGCGACGGTCGCTCTCGGAAGCATAAAAAAGACCATTGACAGCATCATGAAAGCCATCACAATTTGCATCGCATAAGAAGAGAAAATGACCATATCGCTAAATAAACCGAGCCGATTCGGCATATTCGCCCCATCGATTAGATAAGCTCCGATCCAATAGATCGCAAGGCTTAATCCGCTCATAATGAGTCCCATCATCGGCATCATCAACGACATGAGACGTCCCGTGAACAAATGTGCGTGGGTTAGTCGCTGATTCGCCGCATCGAATTTCCCTTCCAGATTGGATTCCGCGTTATAAGCGCGAATGACACGAAGTCCAGTAAGCTGTTCCCTTGTGACCCTGTTTAATTGATCCGTCAGTCCTTGAATCATTTTGAATTTAGGCACGGCGAAGACGATCACCACTGCGATGAGCAGAAGCAGCAGTGCCACGGATACGGCGGATGAAGCCGTCCACTGCCAGCTTTTTCCTGAAATCTTCACGATAGCCCACCCTGCTAAAATCGGCGCCTTGATGATCACCTGCAGCCCCATCGCCATGATGAGCTGAACCTGCGTAATATCGTTCGTGGAACGCGTGATCAAGCTCGCCGTCGAAAACCGGTTTATCTCGTCCATCGAGAACGATTCGACTTGATCAAAAAGCATTTCACGGAGTCTCTTCGCGAGCGAAGCGGCGATCCGTGCAACGAAATACACAACGACGAAGGAAGCGATCAAGCTCCCGACCGCGCACAGCATCATGAATGCCCCAGGTTCCCATACCTCGCCTAACGAATTCCCTTCCGTTTGCACAAGCTGCGTGATCTCAGCCAAATAGTCGGGAAGCTTTAAATCCAGCCACACCTGGAATACGATAAATCCTGTACTCACAAGGATGAACAGCCAATCCTTCAGACTGAAATACTTCATAATCTTTATCATACGATCTGCGCTCCTCTTCCACTTTGTTCGCTAACGAACTGTAAGCAAGCTAACAATTGCTCCGATTTAAAACTTGCCGCTTCTCATCGACGACGGCTGCTCGAGATTCTTTTTGAGTTTGTCCATGATGGCAAAGAAGGAATCCATTTCTTCTTCGGATATACCTTTCTTTAATTCTTGTTCTAATTCGATGAAGCTTTTCACTACAGCCTGATGGTATTCGATGGCTTTTGGAGTTAACACGATCTTCTTTAACCGCGCATCATAAGGAACCGGCACCCTTCTGATCAGGCAGTTCTTCTCCATGAGCTGCAAAATCTTCGTCGCAGTCGATCGTCGGATCGAAAATTCATGCTCCAAGTCGCGCTGAAACACGTCCCGATCTTGATGATCGACAAAATACTTGAGCACCCATCCATGCATGCAGGTCAACTGGTCGTTGTATTTCTTGTGGATCACTCCTTCGACCTTGCGAAGCAGCAAATTCCTCAGCGTTCGAAGTTCCATTCCAATCGATCGTCCTTGACTCATCTCGCACCTCCTGCAGCCAATCATGCCAGCTGTTTGTTCAGCGATTTTTTCGTCCACCTCTTTTCCAAGATTGGTCAAATAAAACCGAATTAATTCCAGATTAACAAAAATCGCGGGCGTTTTCTAATTTTCTGGTAGGTGGAGAGTGATGGTTTGATCGCTTTGATCACTCTTTCAGCTGGCAGTGCCATTTTAGCGATAATTCTCCAGGTAGCCAGCAATATAGGCAGCTTGCAAGCGCCGCACTTCCTCTGTAAAATGCACATGATCGCAATATGCCGAGGTACCAAATATGCGAGTGAATGAATATAGGTCCAGCATAGGAACATCATGTGAAGACATCACTTCGTCCGCTATAGTATTGTACGTTATCACATCTTCGTGGTAACGAAAAAAAGATGATGTCTTGGTATTATGGATTTCCTCTACCGCGTCCGTGGTTCGGATCCAAATGAGTGATTTCGATAATTTACGGGCAGTCAGAACGATCTCTTCGAGATTAGTGCGGTACTGCTCGGGCGGTACTTGCTTCTCACCTGTGAGAGGATGGGTTTTCATATCGTGAAGTCCGCAATTTATCAGCAGCAGATCGTAGCGTACTCCTTTGTCTCTTTCGTTTTTCAAATATGTAAGCACCATGCTGCTGTCTCCGCCGTTCGCTCCCACAGGATGGTCTAAATCGGCCAATGCCTGTTCTTCACCCCGCTTACGGTCATACTCGAATCGATGCTCGACCATCTTTTTCAAATATGGCCCGTATTGGATCGATATACTGTCCCCTATGATAAAAACACTTCTCATGAATAGGATCACCTCGAAATTATTATAGTGGAAGAAGGTTCCTCTCTTCCATTGTCTGATACCTTCCTTTGTTAATTCCACGTACAATCGGAGCGGAGCTACCGGTTCTTTCGTGGTACGACGGTCCAACCATTCGCTAATCGCGAGCTGAGGGTCTGCACGCCGATCCATAACTTTTAAGGATAAGATTCGATCTGACCGAAACAATTTCACCTCGTTACTGGCTAAGTCGCGAGCTGGCATGTACCAGAAGTCATCGTATGCATAGATGCCGATTGGAGAGACTTCCCTGATCGTATTCTTTTCTTAGACGCATATTCGATCTGCAGGGTCTGCTTCTCTGCAGCAGCTTCGATCATCTCTTTCAGAAACCTGGAGGATATGTTTCTTTTTCGAACAGCACACAGATATTTGGCGGAGCGATGTGAAATGGGCGTCCCTCTTTATACAGATCAAGGGCGGAATGGCCAGATCATCCACTGATCTGGCTTCTTTACATTGAATTCGGGCAGCATCGTTCCGTCTATCTTTGTTCATCACATCAGGGTGACCACCCGCTCCCTAAATTTTTCCTTACAACCTATATCGGATGTGATAAAATAATTGGTGCTTATACAAGGCGATAGCACATTTCATAGCAAAAGAGGAGCAATGATTCATTGTGAAATTACTGCAAGATTCGAAATGGACTTCTTATTGGAATCCCTACGCAGCGATAGGATTGGCCGGTCTGCTGAGCGCAATTTACTTTGCGATTACCGGAACGGTATGGGCTGTAACGGGTGAATTTACACGTCTCGGCGGACATGTTCTGGAGCTGTTTGGAGCGGATATCTCGGATTGGGACTATTTTCAACTTGTTCCCATGGATGGGTCGACCTTTAGCCGGACAGATGGGTGGATCGTCTGGGGGATGTTTATCGGTGCCCTCATCATGATTTTGCTTAGCAACAATTTTAAAATTCGCGTCCCCAGACAGAAGCGTCGTTATGTGCAAGGCTTCATTGGCGGCATCATCGCAGGATTCGGCGCTCGCTTAGCGTTAGGCTGCAACTTGGCCGCTTTCTTCACCGGCGTGCCTCAGTTCTCCTTCCATTCCTGGATATTTATGATCGCTACGGCGGTCGGCACGTGGGGAGGCGTAAAAATCGTCAATACCGTTTGGTGGAAGGGCAAGCCTAAGCTGACGAAAGGCGGTGTCGCTTCTGCGGCAGCTGTCTCCCGTACAACACAGCCGTTCATCGGCCTCGCCTTAACACTCGGATACGTGGGACTTGTGATGTATTTCTTCTTATCCGGCAAGACGATGCTCGGTGTGGCTGCTGCCTTCGGGGCCGCGTTCGGAATATTGATCGAGCGCGGACAAATTTGTTTCACCTCTGCGTTCCGCGATTTATGGATCAGCGGCCGCGCTACGATGACCAAAGCGATTATCGTCGGAATGGCGATCAGCACGGTTGCTACGCTTATCATCTTGCTCGTCTCCGATATGGACCCGATCACCAAAATTTCCGCTCCGAGCACGTTCGTCGGCGGAGTGCTGTTTGGCCTCGGCATCGTCTTGGCCGGCGGCTGCGAAACGGGCATGATGTATCGGCTGATGGAAGGCCAAATCGTGTTTCTTCCCGTTTTTGTCGGCAATATTATCGGAGCAACGGCACTAGCCTATGCCTGGGACCATCTCGGAATATACAACACCCTAGTGAAGAGCGGTTCAAAAATCAATCTATTCGAAGCAATGGGACCCTGGCCTGCGCTGATTGCGACATTGGCCGTGCTATCCATCGGATTCTGGATTGCGGCATATTGGCAAAAGCATTATCGTTTTGGAAGCGGATTTCAGAACAAGCTTCGCCGTCCTAACCTTTAGGACGATGCGGTATTCATCTTATTATTACATCATTCAAATGGGAGGCATTATACATGTCCGTAGAATTGACTGTCGATTACACGCTGGATATTAGAGGAGAATCGTGCCCGTACCCCGTCATCTATACGCTGGAGACGCTTCGGGAGATGAGCAAGGGGCAGCTGTTATTGGTCATCGTGGACTGTCCAGCTGCTTTCCGCAACGTTCCTGAAGAAGTTGTCAAGCACGGATACAGCCTAGAGCGGGAGCCTGTTCAAGAAGGACGCGAAATGCGGTTCTATATTCGAGCTTAATTCTAACATAAAAACAGGCGGGAATAGGGTTGCATCAACTCTGATCCCGCCTGTTTTTATGGTGTTTTAGCCCCCTTTATGATCGCTCGCCGTCGTGACGGTTGACACGGAGATACCAAGGCAGTCTAGACAGTGGAGCTTGGACTACCGTTTCGCAGGGCCCGACCACCAACAACGGAATAATAATGAAAAGAGCCCCTACCCTAGAGACTCTTTTCCTAACATTTTCAGCGATATTATTTTGCTTCTCCGCCCCAAAGCTCGATTCTCGCTTTGACGTACGCTTCGAACTCGTCTTCCATTTGTTCTACATCTTTCGCATCAAGTTCCGCCATATAGTCGTCCCACAGCTGATCGAAATCAGCAGGCTCAGCGAGAATGATTTCAGGAATATATCTTCTTGTGACCTCTTCCATCGATTTATATAGGATAGCTAAATCGGAATCACTTGGGTATGAAATATTCCAAGAAGCACCCCAAGGCTTCACAGGGAATTCATCCTTAGACGGCCACAATTCGATCCATCTTTCAACACCATACTGCGCAAGCGTTTCTTTTTCTACATCACTGTAGTTTCGGATGACTTGCTCAGGGAACGTCGTCGTGTAGTAATTGCCAGTTGAATCCTTCACCCCATCTCCATAACGAGCGGAAATGTTGTACATTCCGATACCGGTTTCCTTCACGAAATTCGTGTTGTCATTATTTTTTCTATCCAATACTTCCGGAATAATAACACGCGTCCCATCTTCCACCGTGTAATGCTTGCCTTCAATTCCCCAGTTGATAAGAACTTGACCTTCATCCGATGCGAGCCAATCCAAGAATTTGATTACACGTACAGGGTCCTCAGCTTCAGTCGTAATTCCGATACCCCAACCTGCCATGTATCCTGTACTTTGTAAAGTATGATCTGTATATTCTTCAGACAATGTAATCGGGAAGTGCGCATAGGTTTGCTCGAATTTCCCTTCCGATTTCAAGGCGTTGACACTGTCCTGGAAGCCCCAATCTTGGTCGATGATACCGACAACACGGCCGGTTGCGATTTTCGCTTTATATTGGTCCTCTTTTTGCACGAATGCTTCCGGATCCAGCAATCCAATATCATTAATATGATTTAACCAGCGGAAATACTCTTTTTCCTCCGGACGTCTGTAATGATAGGTTACTTCGTATGTCTCAGGATCGATATAATATTCCCCGTCATCTGGAACACCTGTCGTTACCGTCGCTGGGTTCGTTACACCAATCATAATTCTCCAGTCGTCCGCGAGCAGCGAAATACCGATCATCGGCTGTCCATCTTCTGTCGTAGGATGTTTGGCCAAATAATCTTTGATGACGTTTTCATAATCGTGAACGGTTTTGATATCTGGATAACCAGCCTCTTTTACGGCTGCATGCTGAATATGGAATGTTCCGCCGATATCCATGTATTCTCTGTCTACGCCTTCAAGTGAAGGAAGAATGTAGATCGAGTCGTCCTCTTCACTCCATTTCAAACGCTCCATGTAGTCCCCGTATACCTTTTTCAGGTTCGGTCCATGCTCTTCAATCAGATCGGTTAAATCGATCAATGCACCGGCATCAACGAGCTTGCTCGCATCCCCTTTAGGAGAAATCATATCCGGGTAATCGCCGCTTGCAATCATCAGTGCAATCCGGTTGGCGTCCATTGCAAATTCTGGCTCCAATGTAACACCGGTTTGCTTCGTAATCTCCTGGCCTACTTCATCCTTCATGTCGTTCCAGGTAGGGATTGGATCCACACTGAACCAAGTCAGGTTCACCGGATCGGTGCTAGTCTCCGCACCACTGTTGTTTGTTTTCGTACCGTTGCTGTTCGAATTGTTGTCATTGTTATTGCCGCCACAAGCTGCCAGTGAAGTAATGAGCGCTGTGACGATGAAGAGAATCGCTAACATTTTCGCTGTGGACTTCTTCATGCTGCAAACCTCCCTTTAATGAGTAAATACTTTTTTTGTATAAACAGCGTAAGCGAGTGCTCATACCGCTGCTCGTGGATATTGCTCGGCGCTGTGCTTAGTTCCAATGGTATCTTGATGACCTCGCCGAGTACCATCTATTTACATTATAATTGACAACTTAGTCCCTAAGCCTTGACTTTAAGGTCTTAAAATAGCACAAAAAGGACAGATTAATCTTTCATATTATTACAGCTTCGTCTCTTTCATTTCGAAAATATATAACTTCTCTTTTTAGGTAGGCTTGCAGAATGTAGAACGATAAGTATCGTCATAGTCTGTTTTACCATTGTACTTGGCTCTCAAATTTAAAGAGCAAACGAGCCAAGTCCTATTTAACCCCCTTGATGTCATGATGTGTGAACCCACCAACAATGTTCTAGCCTTTGTACTGCCATAAAAACATTTAGTACAATAAGAGAGAGGCAGATTGCTGTAACCGCTAAACTAGAATCAACGGATTCCGCTAAATAAGAATGAACAAAACTTACCATACCCTTCCTATTAAGATATCATAGAACTGGTAATTCTAGCATCAGGGGGAAGCGGTATGAGGAAAGA
>NZ_JBHSQV010000155.1:0-33361 GCF_042658665.1 Marinicrinis lubricantis | reverse complement strand
CCATTTCAATTCACCTCGTGTATTTAGAGTGATGCTTAGACAACACCATTCTAACTGAGGGATTTGAATATGGCTCCCTTTATTTTTAGGAGCTCTAGCATTTTACACAATTATACGGACTCAACTGATTGACATCTCCTCTAGTGTGAAACCTTCAGGGGAAGCAGTTGCCCGTATCCATCTGGAAAAGCTGCTCTTAGACAACGGATGAGGATGTTCTATTTCTTTTCGGAATAAGAGTTGCTTCTTTCGGCTCTCATTGTTAAGATAAACATATAAATTACGCTGTGTGTGACTGGCGGAACATGGGAAACCATGGAGGAGCACATAGATGATATGGCCGTACGCCTGGGCAGAGGTAAGGAGAATTCTCCTTGCCTCTTTGTGTTTTCATGACTTTAAAGAAAGGGATGGGAAGATGAAGAACGACTTATTATTATTAGATGGAGATGCAGTTGCCGGCAAAATGAAGGAACAATTAGCTGAACGAGTAAAACAGCTTGCAGTGAAGGGGGTTGTTCCTTGTTTGGCCACAATTTTGGTAGGGGATGATCCTTCTTCGGCCACGTATGTACGGATGAAAGGAAATGCGTGCAGAAGATTAGGGATTCAGTCCATACGTGTAGAGCTTCCTGCTCATACAACAACGGAGCAATTAATCGGTGAAATTCAGAAATTGAACGATGATCCAGCGGTTCACGGTATATTGCTCCAGCATCCTGTACCTCATCATATTGACGAAAGAGCTGCATTTGAAGCTATTCGCATAAATAAGGATGTGGATGGAGTAACTACGCTCGGCTTTGCACAAAATGCTTTCGGTTTTGCGGATTTCCCTTCATGTACGCCAGCGGCCATTATGGCCATCTTAGACCATTACCAAATCTCAATCGAAGGAAAGCACGCAGTCGTGATCGGGAGAAGCCCCATTCTTGGTAAACCCGTATCAGCGATGCTGTTGAATCGGAACGCCACGGTCACAACGTGCCACTCAAAAACAGAGAATCTAATGGACATGGTGCAGCTTGGAGATATTGTCGTCGCTGCCGTCGGGAAACCGAAGTTCGTTCAAGGTGACTGGATCAAGCCAGGAGCAGTTGTTTTAGATGCTGGTTATAATAAAGGCAATATCGGGGACGTGGATTATGAGGAATGCCTAAGGAATGCTGGCGCAATCACGCCTGTTCCAGGTAGCGTAGGTCCGGTAACGATTGCCACATTATTGAAGCATACGGTGGATGCCGCAGAGAAAACAGCGGCCTTATCGAGTCATTCCTGAAAACTGGAAATCAACATGTCTGCATATTGTTGGATTTGATGTCCAATATTATGAGTAAAAAGATGAGGATGATTGGGACATGGAAACCGCAACGATCACCGAACCCATCGTGGTTCATTCGATTATTAACGGTGAAAAGGTGAAATCGGAAAAACAATTTCCGAGAGAAAATCCAACAAGACCGAATGAAATCGTATGTTATGCGCCGATTAATACAAGAGAGGATACGATTCGAGCCATCGATGCCGCCTACAATGCAGTGTCCGAGTGGAAATGGACGCCTGTCGAGGATCGGATTGCGCGTATGCGAAAGGCTATCGATAAAATGAAATCCGCAACGCCGGAAATCGCGCGGCTGCTTTCCCTTGAGCATGGGAAGCCTCTTTACGACGCGGAAGGGGAGATCGCGGTATCTCTCATGTGGATGGAATTTGCTTGTGATCATGTGAAGGAAGTCGTACAAGGTGAAGTCAGGGAGCATGACAAAGGAAAAACGATTATTTCCCAAGATCCGATCGGCGTCGTTTCAGCGATTACGCCTTGGAATTATCCGATTTCGCTGTCTACGATTAAGATTGCTCCCGCTCTATTGACGGGCAATACAATGGTGCTGAAGCCGAGCCCTTATGCGCCGCTCGCCGTATCTAAAGTAGTAGAAATTATTGCATCGGAGTTTCCTCCTGGCGTGCTGAATATCGTTCACGGTGAAGCGGATGTTGGGGTGGAGCTTACCTCGAATGAGAAAGTAGCCAAGATCGCCTTTACAGGCGGAACCAATACAGCGAAGCATATTATGAAGGCCGCATCAGAAACGATAAAGAAAATGACGCTCGAGCTGGGAGGCAATGATGCTGCGATTATTTTGAAAAGCTTCGATGTGAATGATGAACGTGCCATGCGCCGCTTGGTCATTTCCAATTTTCTAACCGCAGGCCAAATTTGTATGATCGCCAAGCGCGTGTATGTGCATCGCTCCATATACAAAGAATTCGTAGATAAATATATCGAAGCAGCAAACAAATGGATTCGTATTGGTGACCCGTTCAACCCCGATGTGACGATTGGGCCGGTAAACAATAAAAAACAAGTGGAATATGTACAGAGCTTGATTGATGATGCGAAGAAACGCGGTGCAGAGGTCATCAAATTAGGTCGAATCATAGATGAAGACGTTTTTGGTCAAGGCTATTTCATGCAGCCAACCTTGGTGCTTGGGTGTGATTACGGTGATCCCATCGTGGTTGAAGAGCAATTTGGACCGACGGTACCCGTGCTGCCGTTCGATGATGAAGAACAAGTCATTCAGCTCCACAATGAAAGCATCTATGGATTAACAAGCTCTGTTTGGGGCGATGAAGAAGAGGCCGTTCGGGTAGCAAGGCAGATCGAAGCCGGTACGACGATGATCAATACGGCGGCGATCCAAGGATTGGATGTCCAGTTTCCTTTCGGCGGCGTAAAGCAGTCGGGCGTCGGTCGTGAATACGGTGTAGAGGGCATTAAGACGTATACGGAAACTCATGTGATTAACATTCCAACGGAATTGGAGCTTCCATACATTCCGGAATAAAGAAATGGTACAAAGCCGCCGATGAAGGCGGCTTTTTTAGTGTCGAAGCTATACACTGGATCATGTTGAACTGTACAAAGCATCATTCAAATGAGATGATAATACTTACATAATCTAGAAGATCATTAGGTGTTCTTCGAAGGAACAGGATTTTTTCACCATTTATTCGTACATGGGCGTTTCGTTCATACATAGAACCATGGCATCGTCTGGAGGAGAATCAATGAAAATTATTGTTACAGGTGGAGCGATTATTAAGGATGTTGAAGGCAGAATATTGCTGCAGCAGCGTTCGGATTACGGCGACTGGGGATTACCGGGCGGCGGTATGGAACCGGGAGAAACCGTTGAACAAACGATGATTCGTGAAGTGCTTGAGGAAACAGGACTGACGGTAAATGCATATGAATTGCTTGCTATTTACAGCGGGCCTAGAATGAGATATCAATATCCGGATGGAAACCAGGTCGTGTTTGTAATGTTTATTTTCAATGCAAAAGCCGATGCTCAACGTCATTTAGCAGAGGACGGAGTGACATTGGTGTATAAAGATGGCGCTCACGAATCAATAAAGCTGCAGTTCAGGGATATCGAGGATATTTCAATGGATGAAATCAATCAAGTACAAAGACCGGTTTTTGAAGATATGTTACAAGGAAATAAGGAAATTCTTCGTTACTAAAAGGGGGACAATAAGATGAATAACACGGAGCATCCTCTCTTATTGTATTTATTTGAAAACTCTCCATCGATGTACGGTTTTCACATCCAACGAGCGATTCCCATTTCCCTAGGGTGGCTCAATTTAAAATGGCGGCTTGAAACGGATGTTGGAGATTTCGTATTAAAGCTGTACCACGCCAATCGGTACAGTCATGAGGAATTTCTTCAACGAGCTCTGGCGCATCAGCAAATGCTGTACCGCAGCGGGCTTCCCTGCCCGGAATTGATCGAGAAGAACGGGGATTTGCTTCACCATTGGGGGAATGAAAAATACATGATCATGCGATTTGTACCTGGACAAGTCGTGAAAACTGATTTGATCCGACAAGAACAAATGTATGATCTTGGAAGAGTCACAGGTAGAATGCATCGCCTATGGAATCATCCGAATCAGCACGGCAAGCTTACTCCGCAATTTATTCCTCAAACCAAGGAGGAACGTCGTTCCCATTGGTATCAAATGCTGGGGAAAGCCCAGCAAAAGAAAGAGGACGAGCTCATTCATCAGATCGAGCTTCAATTGAAGGCGACGGAAATCATCGATATTCAGGATTTTGGATCATGTATAACCGGATGGACCCATCGCGACTTATGGTCAGATAACGTGTTGTTTCTCGGGGGAGAGGTTTCTGCGATCCTTGATTTCGACCGAAGCAGCTGGGATTATCCTGAATTGGATGTGGCTCGAGCGGTCATGTCTTGGGCGTTCGATAAAGGGCATTTTCGTAACGAGTTTGCTGCTGCTTTCCTCGAAGGCTATCGGACAGAAGCTGCATTTCCTCACGGTGCAATCATTCGTTCGCTTCGCATGCTTTGGTATTTGGAATCGATATGGTGGATTCACGACAAGCACGCAGAGAGGAACGCAGTCACTCAAAGGTTTGCCAAGGAAATGAATTGGCTTGCTTCGCATATGAATGAAATATCTGAGTTGTGCGGAGATATATAGAAGGAAAACGGCGGCTATTTTGGACATGGACAAAATCTGCTTTGTTATACATGAAAAGCTGTCCAGCGGTGCTGTACTCTATCAAGACCTGGGCAGGGCTGTATCGTCCGTCCTTATTTTTGTTTAGTTGCGAACTACCTTGACAGAATAAGAGATCATGAAAAAAATAAATGCAGATACTTTAACGAAAAGGAAGGTTATTTAGATGATTCACAGGTTAACGATTGAAACATCGAAACGGGATGAAATGATTGATATTACAGCGACAGTCGCCGAGATTATTCGAAAAGAACATGTTCGTGAGGGGATGGTGGTTGTATATTGTCCCCATACAACGGCGGGTATCACCATTAACGAAAATGCTGATCCGGACGTCGTTCGAGACATGCTGATGAGATTGGATGAAGTGTATCCTTGGGAGCATCCTAAGTACAGGCATATGGAGGGCAATTCGGCTTCCCATTTAAAAGCTAGTACGATGGGGTCTTCTCAAACGATATTGATTGAAGACGGAGCTCTCGTTCTTGGTACTTGGCAGGGGATTTATTTTTGTGAATTTGATGGTCCAAGACGTAGAGCTTATCTGGTCCGTACTTTTCCATCGCAAGTTTAAATTCGAATGATATGACAGAATGAAATATTTTCGTAAGCCATTTTTGGTTTATAGAAGAAGAACGAAAGCATCCTGAGCCCTCCAATGAACCAGTGAAACGATTTCATCGTCTTTCATTTATGTTGCATTTGCTTCATGGAGGCATAATTTCAATTGAAGCAATCGCTGGAGGTCGAATAATGATTATTTGGATAAATGGCGCTTTAGGAGCTAGTAAAACGCAGACGTCTTTTGAACTGCACCGTAGAATACCGCAGTCCTACGTATTTGATCCGGAAAATGCCGGCTATTATATTCGCAAGAATGTTCCGCCGCAAGCCGCGAGAATTGATTTTCAAGACTTTCCTGTCTGGCGGGAAACGGTATACGGGATGCTGAAGCATATCAATGCTGAATATAATGGAATGATTATTGTACCGATGACGATTGTCAATCCAGATTACTTTGATCAAATTATCGGTAGACTGCGGCATGAAGGCATAATGGTTCGCCATTTTGCTCTGTGCGCTTCTAAGGAAGTTCTGCTTAAAAGACTTCGCAGCAGAGGAGATGGCAGAAGTTCTTGGGCGGCCCATCAAATGGATCGCTGCATCCAAGGACTCTCAAATCCCATATTTCACAAGCATCTCTATACCGATTCAATGACCATTGAAGATACAGTAGAATCGATCGCCGCTGACTTAAAGATCCAACTAACCGCCGATAACAGAGGAACAGTGAAGAAAGCGTGGGATCGTTTTCGAATTAAGCTTGATCATATTCGCTTTTTTAACTGAAGCCGGCTGCAACCAACAAGACGAGTGCATGTCAATTAATAATACGGATACACGTATAGGCGAAAACCACGGTATCCATCCTGGGAATCCGGACTTTTCACATAGGTTTATAGCAGCAAACGTCAACACTCATTCTGAGAGGAAGTGAAGGGATGAAAAATCAAGTGGAGTTGGTATTGGACGCCAAGGCTGCTTTAGGAGAAGGACCTTGTTGGGACCACCAGCTGCAGCAGCTATATTGGGTCGATATTGTCGGCCAAAAAGTACATATTTACGACCCTGCGGCACAAGCAGATCATCCAATCGATTTGCCGCTGATGGCAGGGACGGTCGTTCCACGTAAGCAAGGGGGGCTTGTCGTTGCACTGCAGGACGGATTTTACGCTCTGGATTTGAAGACGGAGCAGTTAACACTGCTCGCTAAGCCGATGGATGAACCATCGCCGAATCGTTTCAATGACGGGAAGTGTGATGCCCAAGGAAGACTATGGGCTGGGACGATGCCATTATCAGGATCTTCCCCAAACGGGAATTTATACTGTTTGCATGCGGATCTTCAAGTAAAGCATCATCTTGGCGGGATCGGAACGTCGAATGGTTTAGCATGGAGTGCGGATCAGAAGACGATGTATTATATCGATACACCTACAAAACAAGTCTTTGCTTTCGATTTCGATCTTGCGGAAGGAACGATTACGAATCGGAGAACGGTCATATCCTTTATGGAAGAGGAAGGGTTTCCGGATGGGATGACCATCGATGCGAATGGCATGCTTTGGATTGCACACTGGGGAGGATACCAAGTCTCTCGTTGGAATCCTCAAACAGGGGAGAAGCTCGAAAGTGTCAAAGTACCCGCCAGACAAGTGACCTCTTGTACATTTGGCGGAGAACAGCTGGATGAGCTGTACATTACGACAGCTCGAATCGGTATAGACGAAGCTGGGCTGCTGGAACAACCCCATGCCGGTGGCTTATTCAAATACAAACCTGGCGTACGAGGTATGATTAGTTACGCTTTTGAAGGGTAAAGGCTTTGCAAGAGCCTTTACTTTTTTAATAGGCCTTCATAGTGTGCACGGTAATTCCACAAGAGCAGTACTTCTAAAGTAAGAACAATGAGTGCCAGCACAAGAAGATCTGCATCTATAAATATGTGAAAAGCGATGATGTTTATTACGATAGGGGCTAAAACAAGCAGCGCCAACGGAACAAAATGGCGGGTAAGCAGCAGCAATCCGCAAATCATCTCCGTTCCTTTCTCCAATGCCAGGAAATATCCGGTGCCTAAAAATTGTTCCGCCTTCGGACTTGTAGGCAGCAGCGGCTGAACACCGAACCAAACGATCAAACCGTTAATCCCCGCACCTAAAAATATGATTCCTAACACCACTTCAGCTGCACGTTTGACATTCATTCCCATCCACTCCCCCTAAGACTTATGAAATGGAACGAATCACCTATCCAAATTTTAACATGGATGTGAGTACGGTCACAGCATGAATCGAAAAAGATAAAGTAATATTTGGAGAATAGCGGGTGGAATCCCCATCATAACGCCGATATGGCTGCCAATTGTATAAGGCTTGGATGCATAAATGGATCGAATCCTAGAAACAAGCTATGTCTGTATTCATTCGTTGGCATGACACTTGTGAATTCAAACCGTACAAATAAGGGAGAGATCGCAAGATGAAGAAACGCATAATGGTGCTCCCTCATGAGCATGGAGGTTGGGCCATGGTTAGCGTTCCTTTTTTCGTGGGAATGTCCGCAGGTGGACTCAGCTGGATACATATTCCTTTATTTCTCGCTTGGCTGCTGTTTTATTTAGCATCTTATCCGCTACTGCAATCGATAAAAAAACGCTCGAACCGAGCGCACCTGATTCGCTGGGGAACAGGTTACGGTATCTTGGGTTTGGCCTGTGCAGCGTTCCCACTCGTGCAAAAACCGGAATTGTTTTACTTTGCTCCAGTCATGTTCATACTGTTGTCCGTGAATATGTGGCATGTGAAGCATCGAAAAGAAAGAGAAATCATCAACGATCTTTGCGCGATCTTATTGTTCTCTGTAGGTGCTGCAGCAGCTTATTTGGCTGGGAGCGGGCAGTGGGATTACACCTTGGTGGCAGTCACGGGGTTTAGTTTCTTACAATTCGCCGGCAGCGCATTTTTCGTGAAGACGATTTTTAGGGAACGCGGCAGCGTGCGTTGGTCTGTCATCGCTCGCTTATATCATGCTGTGCTGCTGTTTATTCCTTGGCTTACAGGCTATCCTTGGATGATCTTTGCCTATCTCTATTCATCGACACGGGCGATTTTGCTGGCAGGCAAATCGATGCGCGCATGGAAAGCCGGTATCATCGAAATCATCGGCTCGATATTATTTTTGATCGTTTCTGTGATCATTCTCTAGCGGATTCCTATTTGTTTGCAACCCTAAAATCGTATATCCTATGAAATATAGGTTCGGGTCTCGCATCAGAGGTGGTACCGTTCCTACTTTGCTGTCGTAAAATATCGCGATCAGGAGGCCATCCATGAAATTTATTGACAATCAAGGCATTACCGATCCCACGATCAATTTGGCGATCGAAGAATATGCTGTCAAATATTTGCCAGCGGATGAAGATTATTTGCTGTTTTATATCAACGAGCCATCTATTATTATTGGTAAAAACCAGAACACGATCGCCGAAATTAATTCCCAGTACGTAGAGGAGCATGGGATTCATGTCGTTCGGCGATTATCGGGAGGCGGTGCCGTATATCATGATCTCGGCAACCTCAATTTCAGCTTTATCACCAATAATGACGGACAATCCTTTCACAATTACAAGAAATTTACGGAGCCGGTCGTCCAAGCACTGCGTAACCTTGGCGTTCAAGCCGAATTGACAGGGCGGAACGACATCCAAGTCGGTGAACGTAAAATTTCAGGCAATGCCCAGTTTGCCATGAAAGGTAGGATGTATACGCATGGCACACTCATGTTTGACTCTAAATTAGAAGACGTTGTCTCAGCTCTCAAGGTGAATGCAGCGAAAATCGAATCCAAAGGCATTAAATCGATTCGCAGTCGTGTCGCTAACATCATCGAGTTCATGTCTGAAGCGATGACCATTGAGCAGTTCCGCAAGCATTTATTAGAATCCATTTTCCGAGGATCGGACATCCCCGAATACCGACTAACGGAAGAGGATTGGAGGAAGATCAAGGAAATATCGGAGCAGCGCTACCGAAGCTGGGATTGGAATTTTGGAAAGTCGCCGCTCTCCAACTTGGTTCGATCCCAAAGAATTGAAGGTGCGGGAACGATCGAGCCTCATTTGCAAATCAACGGCGGGATCATCGAGGATATCCATATTTATGGAGACTTTTTCGGTATGGAGGATGTTAGAGAAGTCGAAGCCGCATTAAAGGGGATTCCTTATAGAAAGGAATCGATTGAAGCCGCATTAAAAAACATCGATATTCCAAAATATTTCGGCAAAGTTGATCGCAGTGATCTCGTCGCTGTATTGATCTAATCTTCTGACAATGAACCGGTTCTCTGAATAGAGGCCGGTTTTTTTAGTCTTCATTTGTACTTTTGCCTGGACAACAGCTGCCTGCGCATAAGCATCCCGGAGCAGAAGTATATCGGTTGGCCATCGAGGGTAACGGCATGGTGTCCGTGGATGGAGAGGACTGGTGCAAAACCAGGGCCTTTTTCTCATTTCAAACAGGAACAGATGATAGGGGCAGCGAACTTGTATTATACGATCAAGCGCATTCATAACTTGTAACATGCCACGTATAGTTAAGAGCGGGTAAGAGAACACATGTGGATTAGAATGGGGGGACGGGATGCATATTTTAGATATGGATGCAGCGGAGACAGCGAGACGGATTCGAGAAGGAACCCTCAGCGCCTCGGACGCGGTAGAGGGTTATATTTGTCATTTGAACCAAATCCATCCTGTCATAAATGCGATGGTGGAAGATCGTTTCGATCTGGCTAGACAAGAGGCGAAATGGGCGGATGAACAGATTCGTTCAGGAATCGCGAAGGGAAGATTACACGGCGTACCGATCAGTGTCAAAGAGTGCTTTCATGTTAAGGGCATGAAGACGACAAGCGGTGTCTCTCAGCGGAAAGATGATGTCGCTCAAGAGGATGCGGATGTCGTCGCTCGTTTGAGGCAGGAGGGGGCCATCATTCTTGGCAAAACCAATACTCCGGCCTTTTGTTTCTGTCAAGAAACAGACAATCTGCTGTATGGGCGAACGAATAATCCATGGAATCCTGCACGTACCGCTGGAGGGTCAAGCGGAGGTGAAGGTGCGCTCATTGCGGCTGGCGGTGCGGCGGTAGGCATTGGAGCGGATATCGGAGGATCTATACGCTTTCCCAGCCATTTCAACGGAATTGTCGGCTTTAAATCCGGCAGCGGCCAAGTGTCAGATCATGGGAATTACCCGCCGGTAGTCATCCCCGAACAGCATCGCATGCTCGGCATTGGAGCCATGGCCAAGTCGGTGCGTGATGTCAGATTGATCCATGAGATTATCGCGAATACAGTTCCAGCCAAGAAGCAGTTATCTTCATTTATTATGGTCATTCCAGAAAAGCAGCCTCAAATTCCGTTAGGAAAAGCGGCAGAAACCCATCTGAACACCTTGCGGCAAAGCATGGCCGCGGCCTACACAGTGGAGACTGGGATGCCTCCGTTCTTCAAGGAGGCCGCTCTCATTTGGCAGGAAATCATGTCCATTGATGGCGGGCAAGAATTGATGAATATGCTGTCCTATAAACACCCCGTCCGTTTATTCAAGGATTTGGTTCAATCAAAATGGTTCAACACATCGGAAGTGCACCCGTACTTGTCATGGGCACTCATTGGGGCGAGACTGTTCAGACCATCCCAAAATAGAATGCGGGAAATACAGCTTCATCTGCAGAGAGGGGATCAAGCGCTGAACGAATTCTTCGAGCAGCGAATTGCAATCTTGCCTGTATACCACTCTGCCGCACCGGTGCATGGAAGATTGTATAAAGAGATTTTTTCTGTCCGGAAAACGTATTTGAAATATATGCCTTACGTTGCATATGCGAATACATGGGGTCTGCCCGCATTAACCATACCCGTGGGCGAGGATGAGGAAGGTCTTCCTGTAGGGGTTCAACTTATTAGCAAGAACGGGAATGAGGAAGCGCTATTCCAGCTAGGTGAGTGGATCGAGCAGCATTTTAGAGGCTATCGGCGCTGTACATTACATGACCGCTCTGACAAACCTATGCCTGCGGACATCCAGCATAGAGGAGGGGGACTTGGATGAAATATAGTCATTATGCTTCGTACCTCTTCCTGATTATATTTTTTCTTTGGGGCATCCTCTTTTTAAACGCCGGACACGAAGAGACTTTCCTTCGAATCAAATCGGTCTTTGAATGGGTAACGAGGTACGTATTGCCTTGGATTATTCTCTACCTGCTCATTCGATTGGTGAAAAACAAAAGATAGGAACGATCGAATCATGATCGTTCCTATCTTCAGTCATTAAATGGAAAGAAGCTCTCGGATATGTTCCTCTGTGAGCCCCGTATGCGATTCGTCACTCGGTTGAATCACTTCTTGGATTAGGTTTTTCTTCTTGTTCTGGAGCTCCATCATTTTCTCCTCCAGCGTCCCTCGGGAGACAAGACGGATGACCTGAACGACACGATTTTGGCCGATCCGATGGGCTCGGTCCATAGCCTGCTGTTCGACGGCGGGATTCCACCATAGATCATACAATATAATTGTATCGGCACCTGCAAGATTCAGACCGGTACCTCCTGCCTTTAGGGATAGCAGGAACGCATCTCGTTCCCCTTCATTGAATCGGCTGCAAAGCTCTACTCGTTCACGTGCAGGCGTGCCGCCGTCCAGATAGAAATAAGAAATGTCATGATCCATTAATCTGCGGCCGATGAGCCTCAGCATTTCGGTGAATTGAGAGAAGATAAGAATCCGTCTTCCGACGCTCCGTGACTCCTTCACCAGATCGATAAGCTGGTCTAATTTGGCAGAGCCCCCCAAATAACCTTCTACAAAAAGTGCGGGGTGGCAGCACAGCTGGCGAAGACGGGTGATTCCGGCCAATATTTTAATGCGATTTTTCCGGAATTCTCCCGTATGAATATGCTTTAAGGTTTCTTGTCTTAATTCTGCTAAATACGCTAAATACAGCTTTTTTTGCTCAGGCAGCAGGGTGGAGGATTGAAGCACTTCGATCTTCTCGGGCAGCTCCTTCAGCACATCCGTCTTCAACCGTCTCAGCATAAAGGGACGAATCCGCTTCGATATCGTTTCTTTCGTTAACTCCGCGTACGCCTTTTTATCCGGGAAGAGCCCCGGGAACACGGCATCGTATATCGACCATAGCTCCTGCAGCGAATTTTCGATCGGCGTGCCAGTTAAAGCAAATCGGTGCCGCGCTGTGATCTGTTTGACCGCTTTGGCTGTCTGCGTATCATCGTTTTTAAATGCCTGCGCTTCATCCAATATGAGCGTGTGGTATGCCTCGTGGGCATAATCGGTTGTGTCGATTCGCAGAAGAGGGTAGGAGGTAATGATGACATCAACGTGTTCTCTATTTTTCAGTTTTTTCTTTCTATCGACGGCGCCTCCATCCGCAACGACGACTCGAACATCCGGTGCGAATCGGTGGAGCTCCTGCAGCCAGTTGTACATCAGTGAAGCAGGACAAACAATGAGTGCCTGTTGACCTGACTGCCGCAACTCATCCAATACAGAAACAAGGAAAGCAATGCTTTGAATCGTTTTCCCCAATCCCATCTCATCCGCCAATATTCCGCCAAAACGATACCTAGCCAGCGTCTTCATCCACTGGAAGCCGTACTTCTGATAATCCCGCAGCACGGTTTCAAGATGCGGAGGCAGGGCGAAATCAAGATGGTCAGGATTCCTTAGATGCTCTAACAGTTTCCGAAACGATTTGCCGAGTTTTACAGTGCTGGGTTGCTCTGGAGCATGCGCCAAATGCAGCGCACGAACCACTGGGAGACGAAATCCGTTTTTCGTAACTTCCCCTTTATGCGCGCCCAATTCATTCATAAAACGGACGATCTCTTGGAACTCGGAGCTTTCCAGCGGCATCAGTGCACCGTTTGGCAGCCGGAAATACTTGCGTTTCTCTGCAAGGGTACTCAGCAGCTTTTGAATATCCCGTTCCGCGATGCCATCGATCTCGAACTTAAACTCCAACCAGTCCGTACGTTCATCCCATTCCACGTTGATTTTTGGCGGGATCGGATCCTTTACAATCCTCACCTTCACCCCGGATGTGGCATAGACTTGAACCAGCTTCACCAGTTCCGGAAGCGTATGATATAGAAAGTCATATTCCAGGTCTTCATCGGTTAAGAAATAGCCGCCTTCAGTAGCGACGAACCCGCTTTGCACCAGAAGAGCAATAATGTTATTCTCTTTCTCTGAATCTCTTACCAGTATTCGGCTGCTAGCTTTTTCACGATGTTCTCCAAGTGGAGAAAAAGAGAACTCTCCGTAATGAAATTCCAAACCGGCAAGCAGCCGATCCTTCACTCGATCAAGAAACAGCTTCACTTTCAATGGAACTTGAACCATACGCTTCGATATGGAGGACTTCATATCTACGTTTCCCAGCTGCATTAATCTCGGTACCACTTTTTCCATGAAAGCATTGGTTTGTTCTGGTTTAACGGAAAGCTGTCGCTTATTCGCAGCCTTGAACATCGCCTCTAATTCCATGAAACGCTTTAACGTTTCTGGAGGCAGCTTAAAGAAGCTTCCTTCATAAAGAACAACACCATAAGCTTCCAACGTGAGCAGTTTGGACAGCCCTTCAATGGTAAAATGAATGCCGGATGGTTCTTCCTTGTGCGAATCCAGCGTGAAAGTGATCGGGAGCCGTTCATGGGAGATGGAGATCCCATCGTACGTCTGATCTTCTTGAACCAGCTTGACGAGATGAGCATCCAGCAGTAATGGAAGCAGCATGTCCCACATGTGCGGAGGGATGAGTAGAAGTCGTTCTGAATAAGCCGCTCCTTTATTCATATAAAGCGATTCGCTCTTCGATATATGAATGAGCTGCCGCAGAACCGCTTCATCCTCAGGGTGAAAGCAGTGCTGCTGCGGGTCATAGGTGAACGATTGTGAAATGACACAAGATCTTGGATAATCGATTTCATCCAAGACATATCGGATATGCTTCACCACATACGGTTTTTTAGGGCCGATTTTTATTTCCATGCCGATACCATATGCCTGATCATCAAATTTTACCGTTTTGCAGATGAATTCAACATTTAGGCAAAGCCGATCATCGAAGATAGGACGTGCAGCTGCGGAGTGAAGCGTTTTTTCTTCGAACAGCTCGAGCATCTTATTCGTGAGTGCCTCATCATCTGTATCCAAAGGCTGGAATGGAAGCCGAAATTCGTGATCTGCTTCCTCATTCTCTAGGGAATGCAGCAAAAGCAATGTGGCCGCAATATGTTTACAATACTGGTCATCCGGATGGAACAAAGGGCAGGAGCAGGCCACATCGATGTTGCCGCCAGACAACCATTGAACCGAGACATGCTCTTGTGCCGGATCATCGAAGACAACGGCATCGTACGAAGGTTTTACCGGGTGACTTTGAGTCAGTGTGACCTTCCGGTCACGACATAACGCTTCACCATCCTCAAACGAGAAGCGGCCGCACAGCAATCTAATTCTTTCTATATTCCATCGAGCGCTCAAGTGGCATCAACCTCACTTTGATATGCACACATCATACCATAAACGAAGCATGGGAATATAACCAAAGCTAATTCATTTGTGGTATGATTTGGATGTTTGGAAGAGAGGCTTTTCATACGAAATCATATAGGGTATATTCCGGTACATCCGGTATGAAAAATAAATTTTCTGAAATGGAGGAGCTGCGAACATGACACCTCATAGACCACGGATCTCCGTGGTGGGGAGCCTCAATATGGATCTCGTCGTTTCCACAGGGCGTATGCCAACCGTCGGAGAGACGATTCAAGGCAGTGCCATACATTATATCCCGGGAGGGAAAGGAGCCAATCAAGCCGTTGGCTGTGCAAGACTCGGGGCAGAAGTGTCGATGATCGGCGCCGTGGGAGACGATGCTTTTGGTCAAGAAATCATTCGGCGAATGAAAGAGAAGGGGGTTGAGATGAATCATGTCACGATTCAGAAGGGAGTCCCAACGGGCACTGCGACCATACTTCATTTGCCGGACGACAATTGTATTGTGGTTGTGCCGGGTGCGAACGGCAGCGTAACGACGGAAATGGTGGAAGAAGCAAGGGACATCATTGAAACGGCTGACGTGCTGCTCGTTCAGCTGGAAATTCCGCTCCAAGCGGTAGAACGCGCGTTGTCAATAGCCAAGAAGGCCGGTGTGCTGACTGTACTGAATCCAGCTCCCGCGCAATTACTGTATGATTCCATCCTGCGTCTCGCCGATTATATGACACCGAATGAGACGGAATTCGCTATCCTTAGCGGTGACAGATCTATAGAACATATGGATTTAACCACGGTCTTGTCCCGATGGCAGACCGCACATCATCATAAGTTGATTGTGACGAGAGGCAGTGAGGGCGTGTCGTATTTGTCCGAAGGTCAGCTCAAACACGTCCCAGCGCCTAAAGTCAAACCGGTGGATACGGTCGGTGCGGGAGATTGTTTTAACGCAGCATTTGGTTTTGCGATGGCTTGTGGGTATACCATCGATAAAGCATTGAAATTCGCAGTAAAAGCAGCGTCTATTTCCGTTACCCGTTTCGGTGCACAAGACAGCATGCCGACGATAGAAGAGGTAGGGGAAAGTTAAAGCAATCTATTTGATGTATGATGAAGAGCTGGTGACCGTTTTCACATCGTCATCAGCTTTATATTAATGTGGTTTCACGGCAAGAAAAGGGTCATGCTGGAATGTGTCGAATGATATTCTTTATGACTTCTATAAAGTCGTACGTCGTTTCGCTTCAAAGGGAGTTGTCCAAATGAAAAAAGTCATTGCTGCAATGATAGGGATCATGATCATTTCAGCGTTAAACATCCAATGGGGGTATTCCCAGGAACGCACACCATTTGGTTATTACAGTACAGAGTCCAATCGAATTTTCGTACCTCTTCGCTTAATATCTGAACAATTTAGCGCAAACGTAAAATGGGAACCCGCACGAAAAGAAATAACAATTCTGCGCAACAATCTAGAGATCAAGTGCTTCGTAGATCATACTTCGGCCTCGGTGAATGGTACCGAGATCGTTTTAGATGCCGCGCCTTTTGCCGAGGATGGAGTTACTTATGTACCGATTCGATTTATTGCGGATTCATTGGGCGTACAGTCTGAATGGAAGTCTGTCACACAAATGCTCCAATTAAAGTGGGACAATAAGCAATTAAAGCTGCCTGTCATTCAGCACGGCAGTTACGAGAAACGAAAGGATTTTGAATATCAGGAGAAACGCTTTGAATTCGGTGGGAAAATCCTTGCAGCACACGTGCTCAAGGTGGATCTATTCAATCCAAAACTAAGCTTAAGTATTGGGCTAGCCAAAAATCAGCTGGGGCAAGTCGATGATTTATTATCGATCGCGAAGGACTCAAATGCGGTTGCAGCGATCAATGGAACGTATTTCAATGCCTATACTGAAGAAAATGTAAAGCAGCCTTACGGTGCCATTGTCATTGACGGAGAGTGGTTCAGCGCAGCGGTGAAAATCGAACGATCCTTTGGTTTGACGCTTTTAACCGCGTGGAATGGATTGAAGGAAGCCAGATCAACGAAGTTTACGAACAGGGACAAGTCGCTGGCGCAATTCAAGCAGGACCTAGATTAATAACGGATGGGAAGAAGACTGTCAATCCGCTCGCAGAAGGCTTCAAGGATCCAAAAATACTATCGAATTCCGGTGCAAGAAGTGCCATCGGCATCACGAAAGACCATTATTTGATATTATTAACAACGAGCGGAGCGACTATTCCTCAGTTGGCCGATTTGATGCTTCAGGCAGGAGCAGTCAATGCGATGAATTTGGACGGAGGGGCCTCAAGCGGGCTTGTCTACAACGGGCAGTATATAACGAAGCCAGGCAGGGATATCAGCAATGCTTTGTTAATTCTGGTTGACAACTAATGCAATCAAATCTTCATGTGATAGAATACACTGCCTTATGTAATAAGAGTCGATCGGGCAGATCGACTCTTTTAAGTATATAACAAAGCAGCTAGCCCAACTTTAAAGCGCTTCGATGATATCCCCTGCCAATAGGGAGGCAGGAGAAGTCCGGAGAGTCAGCGCACGATCTCCCGCTTCACCATGGGCATGCACACCGATGACGGCCGCAGCGGACGGCGAGAGCCCTTGGGCAATCAAGCTTGCGATGATCCCTGTGAGAACATCGCCAGAACCGCCGACGGCCATACCAGGGTTACCCGTCATATTAATACATACGTGCCCGTCGGGCATGGCAATTACGGTTCGCGCCCCTTTCAAAACGAGGATCACCCCATATTGCTGAGCAAATGTTCTTGCCAAAGCAACCCGATCTCGCTGCACCTCATGATTCGATAGCTTAGCCAGACGTGCCATTTCCCCCGGATGCGGTGTGAGAACAACCGGAGCGAGCCGTTTCGGCCACAGGTCCAAACCGCCGCATTCCGCGAGGATATTCAGTGCATCTGCATCCAAGACGAGCGGACAATCGGCTTGATCCCATATCCTACGCAGCCATTTGGCCTCGCCATCGAATCTTCCAAGCCCAGGTCCAACAGCGATCACTCGTTTTCCGGCAGCAAGCTTAACAATTTCATCCGCTGAATCTACAGAAACATGGCCATTTCCATCATCTGCTGCACCATACAATATCGCTTCCGGAAGACGCCCTGTGACCGTATTCAAAAGATGATTTGGCATAACCCATGTGACCAAACCTGCTCCCGCTCGAAGTACAGCCTTGGCAGCAAGCAAGCCAGCTCCACTGTAGGCCTTGGATCCTGCAACGAGTAATGCGTGGCCGTAGGTGCCTTTGTGGGTGTTGTCTCCGCGCGGAAGCGGCCAATCTAATCCAAATATCTTCTTAAATGTCTTTTTGCTAGATAATCTAGTCTTCACCTTGAATTGTGATGCCGCAGCGTCAGGAATGCCAATCGGCGCAACCGTGACATGTCCGGCAACCTCCGCACCGGGAAACTGGGTAAGTCCTACTTTCGTAAATGCGAACGTGACCGTCCTTTTTGCACAAATACAAGGGACGTACACCTCACCGGTATCCGCATTGAGTCCACTTGGAACATCCAATGCGATGATCGGCAGACCACTGTCATTCGCTTCGCGAATGAGTGAGGCATATGGCTCTCTGGGACTTCCTTTCGTTCCTGTCCCGAGAAGAGCATCAACGATCCCTCCATAGCGGTCCCAATGAACTTCTCCTTGCACATATATGGAAGAAGGAATGCTAAGCCGCTCGGCAATATCTCTTTGTAAAGCGGCATCACACGAGAGTGAATCGGAAAGAGCCGCATATAGAAGTTCAGCATCAATGCCTTTTTGGCTTAAATGTCTCGCAGCTACGATTCCGTCCCCGCCGTTATTTCCTTTTCCTACGAGCACAATCCAAGGCTTACGAATTTGAGGTGTCTCCTGGCTAGTGAAAGATGCAATTTCGTCTGCAGCTGCACGGCCTGCATTCTCCATTAATACCGCGGCAGGAATCCCAATGTCTCTAATGGTATATTCATCGATCTTGCGCATTTGTTCTGATGTGACAACGTACATCCTAAATCACCTCTAACGAAAGTATAGCATCTTTCCATCTTCATGGTATCTTCGAACTTTTAAGGTCTTAAGCAATTACCAATATCATTCGGTTCTGAAACATGTTTAAATCGGCTCTGATGAATCATAATAATGTCGGAATCTTTCCAAACCCTAATCAAAAAGGAGATCAAGCAATGAAGGTATATGTGCTGCATGCAAGCATGTTTGGACATACTGAGGTATTGGGTACTGCGATCGCAGAAGGCGCTAAGCAAGTGAGCGGCGCGGATGTTGTGTTTAAATCCGTAGATGATGTTGATCCGGAAGAATTGAAAGAAGCCAGCGCAATTATTTGGGGCAGCGGAGGCATATTCGGTGAACCTAACCTTAAAATGTCTACCTTCTTATCCAAATTAGGCGGAATGTGGTTTACTGGTGCGTTGCAAGGAAAAGTAGGCGGCGTATTCGCTACGACGACAACTCAGCACGGAGGCGTCGAAAACGTTTGTCGCGCACTGCAAACCCCTATGTATCATCATGGAATGATTATCGTATCTCATACTGGACCGGGCACCGCAGAGAGAACTCAGTATGGTTGTCCTTACGGTGCAGTAGCCGTTATTCCTGTAGAGGCGGCCAAAGACGCTCCGTTGAATGTACCAGCTGAGGAAGAGATGCAGCTCGCCAGAGAATACGGAAAATCAGTGGCAGAAGTAGCAAGCAAATTGTTTAAGTAAAGCTCAGAGGGAGTCAGCATGTAGATGTTGGCTCCATTTTTTGTCGATCACTAATCTTTGAAAACGTTGTGTTTCAGGCGGATTTGAATTACGATGACAGAGGAGCAAAGCGGTGTTCTCCATATTATCGGATGGGGGTAGAAAGGATGCATAGAAGAACGACTGGCGTTATTTTCATATGTATCGCTGCGTTTTTATACGGAATCCGTTATTTGGCAGCAGCGATTTGGGGATCTGGAGTCTTATCTTGGAATCATGGGATGTTTCAAAGCATGCTGGAGTATGTCGGGGACGGACCTGTTATGTTCAGCACGATTGCTCTGATTATTGGCTTGATTTATCTGATATTAGGTGAAATCGAGTCCTTCATTCCGCTTGGTACGAAAATAAAAAAGAAGTTGAAAAAAGATGTACAGCAGATGAAAGACAACTGGAATGAATTCGACACGAAAGGTTGATTCGTCTTTACAACATACCGAAGGTTTCACTACAATAAAAGATATTCAGCATAGACCGTTCAAACGGATAAGGGGGAGAAGAAATGCTGCTGATTGATCCGCAAGCCGTACAAGTTATTCTTCAGTCCATGAAAGATCAGGATATATTTATATGCCTGGAAATGACAACAGGCGCTTATGCTTCGCATATGGACAATTCAAAATTTACCGCCTCGACGTTCATACATAATGGCATCATTCGTTTTTCACAGGGAAGCATCGCCGGAGACGGACCGTACCGTATCGGTCTGAAAACGCAGAACGGCTGGGTGTACTCACAAGGTTTAACTCACTGGGACGATTCGGAATCAGACAGGCTTATTCTAGCTGGACATGACAGTGAGGGCAAGCTGGTCGTTGGATTGCAATTAGGACGAAGTCCATTTTAAACACGAGACGAGAGAGGAGAGAGGATCGTATGGAGAGACAAAAACACTTACTCGTGGTGCTTCCGCATCCCGATGATGAATCCAATATGTCTGGCACGTTAGCATGGCATATCCATCACGGAACTCCCGTGACCTATGTTTGCTTAACTTTAGGCGAGATGGGCAGAAATATGGGAAATCCGATCATCGCGAATAGGGCTTCCTTGCCCGAGATTCGTAAACAAGAGCTGGAGGCATCCTGCAGAAGCATTGGAATACAAGATCTCCGCATGTGGGGATACCGCGACAAAACGATTGAATTTGAGGATCAGGAAGCACTCATTTCTCGAATTAACGGTGTCATTGCTGAATTAAAGCCGACATTGATTATTACCTTTTATCCAGGATATAGTGTCCATCCAGATCATGATGCATGCGGTGCGGCGGTGATTCAAGCGGTTCAGAGACTGCCGCAAGACGAAAGGCCGACCGTACATTGTGTTGCATTCTCTGCAGGCTGTGAAGATGTGTTGGGACCGCCTGATGTGATGAATGAGGTCAGTGAGTTTTATGAGCAGAAGGTTGGATCGTTTCAGGCGCACAAATCCCAATTTCAAATTATGGTCGGAAGCCGATCCTTTGATGATCCGCAGGTGAAAGCGTATTGGGGTACAGAACGGTTTTGGACATATCGTTTTAAGGATGAATAAAGCCACGCGAATAACTTCGAGAATAGAACAAAATTCGCTGTCTAGTAAAATACGGAGGAGTCTTGTTCTACCGATGTGTATCGAGATATAATAAATACCTGAGAAAGATCCGGGATGATTTAATACGTTAACAAGAAAGTGGGAAGAGTATGGGCCGCAAGTGGAACAACATTAAAGAGAAGAAAGCGTCTAAGGATGCAAATACAAGCCGGGTTTATGCCAAGTTCGGCGTCGAAATTTATGTTGCTGCAAAGAAAGGTGAACCGGATCCTGAATCTAACCGTGCGCTGAAAGTCGTACTGGAACGGGCTAAAACATATAACGTACCCAAGTCGATTATCGACCGTGCGCTCGAGAAGGCCAAAGGCAGCGCAGAAGAAAATTACGAGGAGCTTCGTTATGAAGGCTTCGGTCCGAACGGATCGATGGTCATCGTCGATGCACTTACGAACAATGTCAATCGGACAGCACCGGAAGTGCGTTCCGCATTCAATAAGAATGGCGGGAACATGGGCGTCAGTGGTTCCGTATCGTATATGTTCGACTCGACCGCTGTCATCGGGCTTGAAGGCAAATCCGTTGACGAAGTGATTGAGATTCTATTGGAAGCAGATGTCGATGTTCGCGATGTGCTCGAAGAGGACGAGACGGTTATCGTTTATGCTGAGCCGGATCAATTTCACGCGGTGCAAGAAGCATTCAAGAATGTCGGCATTACGGAGTTTGCCGTGGCGGAATTAACGATGCTGCCGCAAACTTATGTAACGCTCCCTCCGGATGCGCAAGCCCAATTTGAGAAAATG
The DNA here is from genome assembly GCF_042658665.1 of Marinicrinis lubricantis. Lineage (NCBI taxonomy): Bacteria > Bacillati > Bacillota > Bacilli > Caryophanales > Paenibacillaceae > Marinicrinis > Marinicrinis lubricantis. The sequence continues at coordinate 11,518 of NZ_JBHSQV010000155.1, read as the reverse complement.
ATTGATGCGCTGGAAGACCTGGAGGATGTTCAACAAGTTTATCATAATGTGGAAATGCCCGATTAATTACTGAAGCACAGTAAGGAACCTTCTAAAGTCAGACTTGACTCAAGAAGGTTCTTTTTATTTGATACATAAACAGATCTGCGTATATGACTAGCTGTTATGAAGGAGGTCATACCATTGAAAGAATCATATGGATTAGGAATTGTCCTGGAAAGAATGAAGAGGCAGCGTCTGCTTCACCCCATCGATAGCTTTGAGGATGAATCGGAGTATATTGCCCTATTTAAACTGCTTCAGCCGGTTGCCCCCGTACATTTTACAAGACCGGGAGACCCGCCTAGACTTGTGCACCGAACAAGAATGGATGACTTAGACTTTTCCAGTGAGCTTAGAAGGGAACACCGTACGATTAAAGGTCGTTTTCTTGGCGGCCGGGTGGGCTATGTCCTTGAAGAAGACTTGGAAACGTACGCAATCGCTTTTCGAAAAAACTTAACAAAAATGAAGCCGATACATGAAGATGTCTTAAGCGCCATCAAAGCGGCTGGCGGTATTTCAAAGGACCAGCTGAAAGAAGAACTGGACTATCCCGCAGGCGAAATATCTAAGGCACTGCAGGATCTGCAGGCTGCATTTTACGTATATGAGGATCAAACTGACACCGATTGGGATACCGGATGGTTTGATTTTTCCACGGAGTGGTTCCCCTTAAGTACAGAACCGGAACGTTATCGTGAAGCACTGCAGACCGTCATTCTGTGTTTTATCAAAGCGATGGTGTTCGCCACCTTTGAACAGATCAAAAGCTGGTCCCAGTTAACACGGAAGGTCATTCAGGAAACGATACATAATCTCTCCGAAAACGGTAATTTAGTTCGAAAAACGATTCCATCCCTTGGGGAAGGATTTATGCTGCCGGAAGATGCCGCTGTCGATTATGAAGCTCAATCCATTCCTGCTTCTGTATATATGATGGACAAGTCTGATTTTCTCGTTCGCGCTCATATGGAGAAGCTTCAGGAGCGTTTCCCAGGCAAAGACGTGCTTCAGTATTTATACATTGACGGAAGCTTCCGAGGCGCAGTTAAAGGACACTGGCGAATCGGGCCGTATGATATTGATGATGTTGTCGTAGAGCTGGAAGATGAAGAAGCTGCTGCACGAAAAGAAGAGATCCTATCTGCGGTTCGAACAATCTATTCACCGGATACCCATCAAGTGCTCCGCTACAACGGAATCGAAGTATAATGCCGTGTACCGAATGATCGATATGGACACCGGAAAGGAAATGGGAGGAAATCAAATGGCTTACGATATTGAACATAAGTTTGTGGTTGCGGTTGCATCCAGCGCCTTGTTTGATTTAACAGAATCGGATGAGGTATTCAGGGAAAAAGGGGAGGATGCCTACCGCACCTATCAACGAGAGCATGAGCGTGATACGTTAAAGCCGGGAGTTGCATTTCCGCTTATCAAAAGACTGCTCCGTTTGAATGGGGATTTGCCTGAGGATCAGCCCGTTGAAGTCGTGCTCCTGTCGCGAAACGATCCAGACACGGGACTTAGGGTCTTCAAGTCTATAGAACAATACGGCCTTCCGATCAGCAGAGCTGTATTCGTCGCCGGTAACAACCCGTTCCGTTACATGGACGCGCTCAATGCATCGTTATTTTTGTCCGGCAATCCAGATGATGTGAAGCATGCCGTAGAATTGGGACTTCCTGCGGGCTGTGTGTTTCCATCGGATTACATCGATAATGACGACGATCCGGAGCTGCGGCTTGCTTTCGATTTCGATGGGATTATCGGCGATGATTCCGCGGAGCGAATTTATCAGGAAGAAGGGAAGCTGGATTCCTTTCATCAGCACGAAAAGCTGAAGGCCGGTGAGCCGCTGCCTGACGGGCCGCTGTTAAAATTTTTCAGGGAAATCTCGAAGCTGCAAAAGCGGATGACTCAGAAAAATAAAGAAAATCCCGGCGATAAAACCATGATTCGCATTGCTATCGCCACTGCAAGAAATGCACCCGCCCATGAAAGAGTAATTTCAACCTTACGAAATCACGATATTCGAGTGGATGAAGCCTTCTTTCTTGGAGGAATTGATAAGCGGAGAGTGCTGCAAATTTTTAAGCCCCATATATTCTTTGATGATCAAGTATCCCATATCGAGGGTGTATCCAGAATCGCGCCATCGGTACACGTGCCGTTCGGTGTGACCAATAGAGCAATAGCTCAAGATTAATGGACAACTTCTTACTCTTTTTTCATCCGCATACTACCGCTGTTTCGGTTTAGTGACTTCCTTTTATGGAAAAAGTGAAATTAGGTAGTTGATATGTGTGAATGAAGGTGAGGAATTTGTTAAAAAGACAGCTCCGGCAACTCCTCTGGTCGGGCATCTTATTCGGCATAGGGCTGGTTGCTTTTTTCGATGAGGCTGTGTTTCATCAGCTGCTGCATTGGCATCATTTTTACGACAAAACGACGACTCACATCGGCCTTGTGTCGGATGGATTGTTTCATGCGTTCAGCTGGTTCGCAACAATTGGTGGATTATTTTGGCTTGCGGATCTTCGAAGAAGATATGCTTGGTCCCCGCGAAGCTGGTGGGGAGGCGTGCTCCTCGGAGGCGGGGCATTTCAATTGTACGACGGTATTATTCAGCATAAGCTTATGCGTATACATCAAATTCGTTATGTAGATGAAATAATGGTATACGATATGGTCTGGAACGTGATTGCTGTGATCCTGATTGCTGTCGGCCTATTCCTGTATTTGCGGAGCACAAACGAATGGCTTCAGCGGGCAGAAAGGTCGCCGTTCGATGAATCATGATGCTCATGCCCATCTGACTCATCACAGCGGAGGATGGGGAGATTGGTTATTCGTTGGAGTGTGTGTATCACTTCTATTCGGTTACGGCATCTCTGCGGTCAAGACCAGTCGTATGTACAAGCGATGGCCGCGTTATCGCTATGTTTTCTGGATGTTGGGGATCCTATGTGCAGCTGCAGCTACGGTGGGCCCGATTGCACATCGAGCACACGGTCATTTCACCTTCCATATGATCGGTCACCTCTTATTAGGCATGCTTGCGCCATTGCTGATTGTATTCTCTGCTCCGTTGACGCTTGTTTTGAGAACAGTGCCTATAAAGTACGCCAGAAGGATCACAGCACTATTGAAAACCCGTTACGTTCGAATGGTGTGCGATCCGTTTATCGCCGCATTACTGAATATCGGCGGGTTATGGGTGTTATATACGACTGAATTATATTCCGCGATGCAAGAACATCTGGTGGTACACCTCATGGTCCATATTCATATATTTATGGCGGGGTATGTATTTACGGTATCCATCATTCCGAATGAACCGATGCCTCATCGAACCTCGTATATGTATCGGACTCTTGCACTTGTGGTGGCCGCAGCAGGACACAGCATTTTGTCTAAATTGATCTATGCCTTTCCGCCTAACGGCGTTCCAATATCCGATGCCCAAATCGGTGGACTCCTCATGTATTATGGCGGTGATACAATCGAAATCGCGATGATTGCGGTATTATGCTATCGGTGGTATGAAGCTGCAGGCTCAAAGCATCCTTCTGTTGCGCCAATGAATCGATGAAGATTAGCCACCGCCTTGAACAAATCTCACGATTATATAACTGTTATATATGACGGAAGCTCATGAATCGAAGGCAAGAAATACAAAAAAAGCAGAGCCTTCTGGACTTAGAAGTCCGAGAAGACACTACTCATGGCTACTACACTATACCTTGAATCCGCTTATCATTCCAGATGTAAATGTTGACATCGAACTGTTAGAAGAAGTGGATGAGCCTAAAGGAGGAATCTGCTATTGAAGCGATGGTTGACACGACACAATACGCTGCGAAATCAAATGCTGTTCGGATTTCTTCTCGTCATGCTGATCATTCTTTGTGTAGCGGGTTATATCACATATCATTCCGTATCATCGCTGCTCAAAAACAACGCAGAAAAGCATATTCAGCAGACGGCGGTTCAAGCAAGCGGCCGGCTTGAAGCGATTCTGAAGCAGGTCGATATGCTGACGACACAGGTGGCGACCGACCTTTATGTTCAGGAGCTTCTCGAGAAGGAGTGGCACGGGGAGAAAGTTACATTTACCGAGCAGCAGGAGCTTCAGCCCGTCGTCAATCTCATTCAGCTTTACTCCAGCGGGATTCGTTCGGTCGAGCTCTTCACGAGCGAGAATCGCAGATTATTTCCGCTGGACGGTCATCTTCTGAACCGCAAAATAAGCCCGAAATGGTTAACGATCGCAAGAGAAAACAAGGGGAGGCTCGTTTGGATCGGAATGGATCCCAACGATGAAAACTCTGTCATGGCTGTCCGCAGTATTAGCATGATGAATGAAGCCTTTTCGCCGGGAGGATATCTTCTAATCCGTATGGAGCGCGAATTGTTTCATATCAGTGAGAATTCGCAGTCAGAAGACGGACTAGAAATGATGCTGGTAGCTGGTCCGGACAATCGGCTCATTGCTCCCGTAAGCAGCCCTTGGACTGATCAAGAGGTCAGAAGATGGTTGGCATCAAATGACCAGATGGTTGAGATCGAGGGAGAGCGGTATATGCTGATCCGCGAAAAATCCTCAATGACCGACTGGACACTGCTCATTCTTACACCCCTAAGTGAAATCACCCGAGGCGTATCGGTACTAAAAACGGCGATTTGGTTCTCTGCTGCAATAGGAGCACTGCTCTTTATAGTGCTTTCATTTATGTTATCTACAGTCATTACACGCCCCATCTTCAAGCTCATTAAAACGATGAGAGGCATAAGACTTGGCCATTTGCAGCCAGCCGAGGAGATTTCTTCGGCATTAGAGATTAATGAGCTGCATCGCACCTATAACCAAATGGTCGCAGAGATGAACGATTTAATCCATCTCGTATATGAAAAGGAACTTCTGCAAAGCCGTACAGAGTTGAAAGCGCTTCAAGCGCAAATCAATCCGCATTTTCTATTCAACACCTTAGAAGCGCTGTATTGGTCGCTTATCGAAAAGGACGAAGATGAACTGGCTGATTTTGTCGTCACCATGTCGGACTTGTTTCGCTATACGATAACAGGCTCGAATAAGGATGAATGGGTTACCGTACGAGACGAACTCGATCATATTGAACGCTATTTATCGATTATGAAGGTTCGATTTGGCGAACGGATCTCCTGGTCTATTGAAGCGGAAGATCATTGCTTCCGTTATCAGCTTCCAAAACTGCTCATTCAACCGTTGGTGGAGAATGCCATTCTGCACGGCGTCGAGCAAAAGATCGGATCGGGCCATGTAAACATATCTCTTCGCCGAAAAGAGGATCTGCTGGAAATTTCGGTGGCAGACAATGGGGCAGGAATGGATGAAGAAACATTGGTGCAGCTTCATGCAGCTCTTCGTCAAGGGATTGTCCCATCTTCGAAAGGAACGGGTGTAGGCATACATAACGTACAGCAAAGAATTCGTCTTTATTTCCGCCATGAGACCGACCCTTCCGTTGGGATTTCGATCACCAGCCAGAAGGGAGCGGGTACAGAGGTCATGCTTCGCATACCTATGGTGATGAAAGGGGGAAACATGGAATATGAGCCAAAATATATTGATCGTGGATGATGAGCAGCATACACGTGTCGGACTGAAGAGAATGCTGGAAAAATGGAGCGCTGGCAAATACGGTATTTGGATGGCCGAGAATGCTATTGAAGCCCAAATCCTATTAAGGGAGAAGACCGTACACCTGCTCATTACAGATATACGTATGCCGGAGGTATCGGGCCTGAATTTGGCGGAAGCCTTGAATGAACAGCAGCTTCGGTTTATGCCGGCCGTCATTCTCATTTCCGGATATGCCGAGTTTAGTTACGCTCAGCAGGCTATACAATACGGCGTTGTCAATTATTTGCTTAAACCGATCAGCCGCGACAAGCTGATTGCTGCGGTGGAACAAGGACTGCAAAGCGCCGAACATCGCAATCGGATTGGAATGATCGAAAAGATCGTAGACCCCAAAGTACTGGAGCTAAAAACAGATCATCTGCATTACAGTGAACCCGTGAAGCAAATCTTCCAATTCGTAGAAGAGCATCTGGATATTTCGATCGGACTGAAGGAAGCAGCCGAGCATATTCATATGAACTCAAGCTATATCAGTGCCTTATTCAAAGAACAGGTCCAAATGACATTCAGCGAATATGTGGCCAGACGCAAGGTACAGAAGGCAAAGGAACTGCTCGTTCAAACAAATTTAACGATTAGTGAAATTGCGGATCGTCTCGGATACCAAACCTCAAAATACTTTACAAAGCTGTTTAAAACCTATGAAGGGACAAGTCCCGGCCAGTACCGTACTCAATTGAGCGGAGAAGCTGCAAACGATGAAGGAAATTAACTGAACAATCTAAAAAAAGTGGAATATTCCCTAACAGTTGAGACCTTATTTTGCCAGCAGCCAAGTGTTACACTAAATCTCGGCAAGAGTGGAAACGCATTCAAAATGCTGGAATGAGGGGGAAGAAGCGATGAAACGAAAAGTATCGGCTGTCTTGACACTGCTGCTGGCTTTCATACTGGTAATCACAGCATGCGGCGAGGGCTCGAATTCAAGTAATGGGAATCCAGGTCAAAATGAAAACGTGGAAACGTCAGGATCGCATTCGAATGACAATGCAGACGAGGCGGACACGCAAGAAGAAGTGACAATTCAAATGATGCACTTGTGGCCGGATGGCAGCAATTCCGCGCAAAACAAGCTGGTCAAGGAAATTATTGAGGCTTACACTGCCGAAAATCCGCATGTCACCATTAAAACCGAAATACTAGAGAATGAACAGTACAAGAACAAGCTAAAGGTGCTCTCGGCATCCAATAGTTTGCCGGATGTCGGCTTTACTTGGGCAGCGGGTTTTCTTGAACCGTATGTCAAAGGTGAACTGTTCGCACCGCTCGACGAACTGCTTCAGAATGAATTAAACGACCAGTTCGTAGCCGGTACGACAGAAGCCTTCGCTATGGACGGTCAAACCTATGCGCTGCCTGTTGAATTGAACATTGTACCTGTCTTTTACAATAAGGCGATCTTTGAGCAATATGGTTTAGAACCGCCGCAAACCTATGAACAATTCAAGCAAATTGTAACCACCTTAAAAGAAAATGGTGTAACGCCCATTGCGCTTGGAGGCAAAGACGCATGGACAGGATCGTTCTGGTATATGTACCTTGCCGATCGTCTCGGGGGAGCGGATCTGATGGACCAATCGGTTGCGAATGAGACGTTCCAGGATCCCAACTTGATCGAAGCGGCGAGAATGGCACAAGAGTTAGTCGATATGGATGCGTTCATTAAGGGCTTTAACGGCTTGTCCAACGATGAAGCCAAATCGGAATTCATGAATGAAAAAGCCGCCATGTACGCCATGGGCACATGGGAAGTGCCTAACTATACGACAAGTCCAGACGTTCCGCAGGAGTTCAAAGAGAAGGTCGGCTTCTTTAAATTCCCGACGATTGAAGGCGGCAAGGGAGAATTAAACAATTGGGTTGGCGGCGTTGGCGTCGGCATGTTCGTAGCGGAGAATTCAAAGGTAAAGGATGAGGCAATGAAATTCGCAGCATTCTTCGCCAAGATGTGGGGAGAGAAATCCGTCACCGAAGCCGGAATTATTCCAGGTACAAAGGTAAATACGGACACGGTGCAGCTACCTCAAATGTTTACCGATCTATTGAACGAACTCAATCAAGCGAATAAAGTAACGCTTTATCTTGATGTCCAGATGAAGCCCGTCGCTTCCGAAGAGCATCACAATCTGATTCAAGCCCTGCTCGGCAAGGAAATTACGCCTGAGGAATTCGCACAGAAGCAGGAGGAAGTGCTGAAGGCCGGCAAATAAACCGTCTGCAGGCAAAGAGGACGCAGCATTGACGGCTGTGTCCTTTTTCAATGTCCAGAAAGGAGATGCACAACATGAACAAAGTCATGTCGAACAAATGGATCATCGCTTTATATGTCCTGCCATCACTGCTGCTTATTCTGTGCATGATCTATATTCCTATCGTACTCACTGGCTATTACGGACTGATGGAATGGGATGGAATCGGACAGATGACCTTCATCGGTCTGGAAAATTATATGAACCTGCTGCAGGATGACGATTTCTGGTCCAGTGTGAAGCATTCGCTTTTATTTGCCGGCTTCTCTACAATCAGTCTAGCAGTATATATGCTGGTCGCTCTGATTTTGTCCGGGAATATAAAGGGAGGAAATCTATTTCGAAAAATATATCTCATACCGATGCTGCTTTCTTCTGTTGCCATCGCCCAGTTATGGCTCAAAATATATCATCCGACGAGCGGCATGATGAATCAGTTTTTAATGAAGATTGGAGTAGAGGACCCGCCTGCATGGCTTGCAGAGCCTTCGATTGTACTGTATGCGATCTTTGTTCCAATCCTGTGGCAGTATGCCGGATTTTACATCCTCATCTACTACGCCGCTTTAAAAAATATCCCGGCTTCCTTGGTGGAAGCGGCGCGAATCGACGGCGCGAATGCGTGGCAGGTTGCCCTAAAGATCAAGCTTCCGCTTATCGCGGAGGTCATGAAGGTGACGATCGTGTTAGCTGTCATCGGTTCTTTAAAATATTTTGATTTAATTTACGTCATGACAGACGGCGGACCGAACGGTGCCAGCGAGGTCATGGCATCCTATATGTATCATCAAGCGTTCCGGGGATTTGATTTCGGTTACGGCAGCGCTATCGGTTTTTCACTGCTGCTGATCTGCCTAATTGCAACGTGGATCATTCGCAAGCTTACGGCATCGAAGGATAAAATCCAATATTCGTAAGAAAGGGGATGTCACATGAATACCATCATTTCTACACCCAACGGTGGACGATCAGGCCTGCAAAAAACGGGATTTGCTTTGCTGTATTTGCTGTTATGTGCGGCTGCGGTCATTCAAATTCTACCGTTAGTGTGGCTCTTCTTATTTTCGATCAAAAACAGCCAAGAGGTGTTCGATTTGCCGCCGTTCGCTTTTCCCGCCAGTCCTAAATGGGAGAACTATACGAACGTCTGGGAGAGGGGAAATATCGGACAATATTTCATGAACAGCGTCTGGATCACGTTAGTCTCCGTTATTCTAACGGTATTACTGGCCAGCTTTGTTACCTTTGCGATGACTCGGATGCGGTGGAAGCTGCAGGGCTTGGTGCTGGGGATCTTCATGGTCGGCATGATGATCCCGGTTCATTCGACCTTGATTCCGCTCTTTAACGTGTTCCAGAAGGTGAACTTGATTGATTCGCAGTGGAGCGTCATATGGTCTTATACGGCATTCAATCTGCCGATCACCATCATGATCCTGCTTGGTTTCTATTACGCTCTCCCCAAAGAAGTAGAAGAAGCGGCGGTAATGGATGGCTGCTCCGTGAATCGCCTCTTTTTTCGAATCATCCTACCGATGACTTCATCGGTCATTGTGACTGCGGCGATTATTAATATGATATATAATTGGAATGAGTTTATTTTCGTCAATACGTTCATCAACTCGGATACGCTCAAAACCTTAACGGTGGGGGTCCAATCCTTCGTCGGTCAATACACAACAGATTGGGGCGCGATCGGTGCAACGCTGATGATCAGCATTGTACCGATTCTGATCCTGTTCTTACTGCTGAGCAATCGTATCGTGGAAGGTATCGCCGCCGGCTCGGTGAAGGGGTAAACATTATAATAATGAGGAGGCATGCTCATGGTATACGACACGATTATTCATCATGTGAAGACGAGCACCAAAGCGGTCGCATTCACGTTCGATGATGGACCGAATCCTGTCTATACGCCACAGGTGCTGGAGATTTTCAAAGAAGTGAATGGAAAGGCAACCTTTTTTATGATTGGGGAACGTATGCTGAAGTATCCGGAAATCGTGGACTTGGTGACAGCAGCAAAACATGAAATCGGGAATCATACGAATACGCATCCGGGCCTTAGCAAGCTTGATCCTGCCGATGTACGACATGAAATCATCGAAACCGATCGGATCATTGAGAGAATGATAGGGAAGAGGCCGGTTACGTTTCGACCGCCGTACTTTGATTATAGTGAAGAAGCGCGAGACGTTTGCTTGCAGCTCGGTTACCGTACCATTGGTGCAGTTCACTCAGATGCGCGGGACTGGGAAATGCCCGGCGTGGATCATATCGTCGCGGAAAATAGAAAACAGATTCGCCCCGGCAGCATCTTCATTTTCCATGACGGCTTTGATGATCGATCTCAAACCGTTGAAGCCGTTCGCATCTTGGCACATGAGCTGGTAGAGCAGGGGTATGAGCTGGTTACGGTAAGTGAGCTGATGAATAAAGTAGCTGAATAAATAAAGAGCTTTAGTTAAGATCAAAAAGGCTGAACCAACATGGTTTAGCTTTTTTTAATGGATTAAATAGAGATAGATTATCATTTCTTCCACATTATAGGAGGATTTTACCGAATTAATGTCGAATATCCACGTTTATTAGGCAATTATTACCTCTTTATATAGTTCTATTGATGTATTACTTGCCGAATCTTCAATTCAGAACGGGAGAAGTAGTAATGAAATTCAGGTTTTTTTTGAGCTTGCTATTATTATTTAGCATGTTGTCATCCGTTGCCAATGCCGAAGACAAATTGACATTTACACAAGAAGACAGATCAATTTATTATTTTCAGGTTCTCGGTGCAAATATTTATCGAAATCCTTCGGAGACTCCGAAAATGCATATTACCAAATTGGATTATTCTACTGGTCAGTACAGTTTAGTGGAAGAAATTCCACTGCCTGAATTAGTGATAGAAGATCGATCAGCAATGACGTTCGCTAGTCTTTTCATTAATCCTGACAACAATAACGAAATATTCGGAAACTTATCTGATAAAGTGTTTAAATTCGATTATACATTAAGGAAGACGGAAGTCTTATTTTCAATTGAAAATGAACGGATTGTTGACATATATCCAGCAATCAATATGTACGTAACTTCCGAACTTAGTCCATATAGTGACTATAAAATATATGCGCTGGATACACAAAAATTATTACATACAGCAACTGCATATCCGGTCATTAAAGACTATAGAAGTTATGTGAATAAGCGAGGAGTAGATATACAGTACGAACCAAAGCAAGGCAATCTATTTGTGCCCGAAGACACTCCTTATGAAATAGATTCAAACGGCACCATTAAATATATACCTACGAACCAAAGGAAAGACTATGCCAAGAGTTCTTTTACCCAATATTTTAATAATGGATACATATATAAAGAAACTAGCAGGAGAGGTTTATTTACTACAGATGAAGGTAGCGTCAAGAAATTTGTGTAAATAGAAAAACCATTTCTTGTAGATGCCGTTGTTTAGTCGGTGGTTGTGAACATTGCTAGAAGTTCAGCGCGTGCCTGGTCAAAGCCGGTATGGCAACGAGTT